>DUVO01000284.1 GCA_012841005.1 Bacillota bacterium
AGACAGTTGGTATACAGATCGTGGCAGGAGCAGGCAGGGGACAGAAAAGGATTGTCCTCCTGGATGAACTGGGGGATATTGAACTTGAGGCGCCCGGGTTCCAGCAGGCTGTCCTTGGGGTCCTGGAGAGTGGAAAGAAGGTGATTGGGGTACTGAAACAGTCCGGCAATCCCTTTATAAGGGGGATCAAGGAGCGGAAAGATGTGTTAACCTATGATTTAAAACCCGCCACATATCCCGTTGTCCTGGCTGGGGTTAGAGACTTTATTATGGCGGAATTTGATCCAGAATCTATCTGAAGAAAGGGGAGTGATTATTGTTGAAAAAGACAGTCTACCGGATTTCCTTGGTCCTTACTTTAATTTTGCTCAGTCTTGCCCTCTTCGCTTGCACCCCCGGGGGGAGCCCGGGAGATGATAGTGACACCAGGATGGTTGTTGACCAGGCGGGACGCTCGGTAGAACTGCCCCAAAGGGTGGAACGGGTGGTTACGACTTATCAACCGGCTACGTATTTGGTTTTTGCCCTGGGAGCCGACGAGAAGCTTGTTGGGGTTGATCTGGCTTCTCCTGGCCTTGAGTTTTTCCGTCTCTTAAATCCGGCCATTGCCCAGGTGCCGGGAGTAGGCAGCAAGAAGGGTCTAAACCTGGAGGAAATTGCCGCCGCCGCTCCGGATGTGGTCATATTATTCCCCGGGCACGATTCCCAATCCCTGGCGGAACAACTGGAGGCCCAGGGGATACCTTCAGTTATAATTAAGCCGGAGAGCCCGGAACTGCTCCAGGAGGCCATACTTTTAGTGGGGGATGTACTGGGAGAAGGGGAACAGGCAGAGGCCCTGGTCTCCTACTACGAGGAAAAACTCGCCTACATCCGGGACAGGGTGGGAGAGATCCCGGAGGAGGAGAGGCCGCGGGTCTATCTGGCCGGCCCCGGCGGGGTTTTATCCACCTGTTCCGGTGACCTTTACCAGCATTATTTAATTGAGGAGGCCGGCGGAAAGAATGTGGCGGAGGAGCTTTCCGGGGGTTGGAACAATGTTTCCTTGGAGCAGGTTATCGCCTGGAACCCCGATGTAATAGTCTCCCTTCAGTATTCGGAACAGGGGGAGCCGGAAGGGATAATGGCTGATGCCAATCTGGCTGCCACCAGGGCAGTGCAGAAGAAACGAGTCTACCGTTTCCCCTCCAACCTGGGGCCCTGGGATTACCCCGAGCCCAGATCTATTCTGGGGGTGCTCTGGCTGGCCCAAAAACTGTACCCCGATCTTTTTGCCGACCTTGATTTGCAGCAGGAAACCGACCTATTCCATGAACAATTCTTCGGCTGCACCTTTACCGAACTGGGAGGAAGGCTGGATGGAAACGCCTAAGGTGTTGTTCCCGGGAAAGGATAGCGGCTACAGGATTATCCTGGCCGGCGTCATAGCCGCCACCGTTCTGATTGCCCTTCTTTCCCTGGGGGTGGGCCGTTATCCCCTGTCCCTGGGGGACCTTTTGCGGGGGGTTCTTTCCCTTCCCACCCCTTCTGGGAATGAGATTGGCCTGCGGATTCTATTCGGGGTGAGGTTGCCCCGGATTATAGTGGCGGTAGTGGTGGGAGGGGCCC
>DUVO01000197.1 GCA_012841005.1 Bacillota bacterium
ATCCTCCTGGGAAATAATGATGCGGTTTTGGCTGAAGGTGGTGGGGATTTCCTCCCCCTCCCGGTCCAGGAAACGGGTGGGACGGGGCAGGTCCTGGGTGGGCAGGGGGACATAATAGACATAGAGGCCCACGCCGGCTATCGCCACCAACAACATGATGCCGGTGATCCAAAAAAGACTTTTCAGCCATCTGGCCATGTGTGTTTTCTCCCTCCACAAGCATACTCTCTATTTAGAATTCCACCCTTTAGTATTCCACCCCCGGCCTTCCTTAACCCCCGGCGTCTTCCGGTGCCCGGCAGGATAATCCCCTCCCCGGCGAAACCCTATAAGTAAGATTAATTTATTATTCATTATTATACCCCCGCAACCCTTCCCCTGGGCAGATGGGGGGCAGGGGGTGGTTTGTATTCTTGTCCACAGTATTAATTTTTGTTATAATTAGGTAGTGTATAGACTGGGGAATTGGTGGGGGGATTGTGCATAATACCGGTGGTACGTAACAGCCTTTCCCCTGAAGCACCAGTGATATATTTGAAAGGAGGCGCCCCGGTGTTTACATATTACGGTGGGGAACAACGTCGTCCGAGTTTTGTTATCTATATTGTGGTTGCCCTTATCTCAGCCCTGGTGGGCGGTTCCTTGGTTTTCTACGGAGTTGCCAACAATCCTGAGCTCTTTTTCCGGCAGGAAATGCCTCCAGGGCAAGAAGAGGAAGAATCTCCTCCGGATTTTTCCATTCTACCGCCGGTGGATAACAACGGAGATCCCTATGGAACTATTATTCAGATTGCGGAAAAAATAGGCCCGGCTGTAGTAGGTGTAAGTACCCGCCGGCAGGCCTACGACTGGTTTTGGGGTGCCTATGAGGTGCCCGGTGTTGGTTCGGGCGTCATCTTTGATGCCAGAGGTTATATCCTTACCAATGACCATGTTGTCCACGGTGCCCGGACTATCATGGTAACCCTCCATGACGGGCGGCAGGTCCAGGGAGAACTGGTGGGGACAGACCCTTCCACGGACCTGGCCGTTGTCAAGATAAATGAGACCAACCTGCCCGTTGCCCCCCTGGGTGATTCTGACAAACTGCGGGTCGGTGAGCTGGCTGTTGCCATCGGCAACCCCCTGGGCCTGGAATTGCAGCGCACCGTTACCGCCGGGATTATCAGTGCTCTAAACCGCACCATCCAGACTGAGGACGGCAATGTCCTGGAGGACCTGATCCAGACCGATGCTTCCATCAATCCCGGCAACAGCGGCGGTCCCCTGGTAAACGGTTCCGGCCAGGTAATTGGCATCAATACCGCCAAGGCTACCCAGGCGGAGGGAATTGGTTTTGCCATCCCCATCAACATCGCCAAACCAATTGTAGAAGAACTGATCACCCACGGCAAGATCATTACCCCCTGGCTGGGGATCATCGGCGGGACCGTTACCCGGGAGATTGCCACCTACTACAACCTGCCGGTGGATAAGGGGGTTCTGGTTGCGGAAATAACCCCGGGCAGCCCGGCGGAAAAGGCGGGCCTGCGCCAGGGTGATGTCATTACCGCCTTCAACCTCATTACCATAGAGACTATAGAAGACCTTACCGGCGCACTGGAAAAAGCCAGGGTAGGAGAAAAGGTACAGCTTACCGTTGTCCGGCAGGGGGACCGGCAGACAATTGCGGTTACCCTGGGTGAGCGGCCCCAGCAGTAGCGAAGAAAACAGCCCGGGGATGCCACTGCTGCCGGTGCCTGTCCGTACTGAAGGGGAAACCCGTTTTACCGGTTGCCTTCCGGTGCCGGGCACCCAGTGAGGGAGGGCCTCAGAATGTACTATGTCTGCGCTGAACACCTGGATCAGGCGATTGACGAATTCGTCGAAGTATATGAGATGCCGCCTGATATTTACCGCTTGAGCCAGGTTTCCTTTACCGACTGGGAGGCACCGGCAATGTGTAATTTCTGTTCCCGTCCTCCCCAGTTTCTCGTAGTCTAGGGCGAAGTAGCGGCCAACTTCAGACCGCATCTCTCCCCGGCCGGGGGATGCCGGGGCCTTACCGCTACTTATTTATGGAGTTTTGGGTAGCGGCGGCCGGTGCTGCCGGGGGCTTAACCCATTTATTGAGCCGGCGGCACCGCTGCAGAAACAGGCAGGAAGGTGATCCTGCCACAAGCTAAACAACAAAGGAGGCATTGCTGTTTCAGGCCTTCGCCTGGGCAGCATTTTCCTTAATAAAAAAAGGAGGAGAGTAATAGTGCTGGAAAGAACGCCGCAGAGGGTGAGGCTAACTGACACCAGCCTACGGGATGCCCACCAATCACTATTTGCCACCAGGATGAAAACCGAGGATATGATCCCCATTCTGGAAAAGATTGATGAGGTTGGCTATCATTCTCTGGAAATGTGGGGAGGGGCAACCTTCGATACTTGCATGCGCTTTCTCGATGAAGATCCCTGGGAGCGTTTGAGTGAGGTCAGGAAAAGGGTAAAGAAGACCAAGTTGCAGATGCTGCTCAGGGGTCAGAATATTCTTGGTTACCGCAATTATCCCGATGAT
Source organism: Bacillota bacterium (assembly GCA_012841005.1). GTDB lineage: Bacteria > Bacillota > DTU030 > DTU030 > DTU030 > DTU030. Next base: position 2,546 of record DUVO01000197.1, read on the forward strand.
GTAGTGACCGGCTTTGTCGAGAAGATGATCGAAAGGGGCATGGACATCCTGCGTATTTTTGATGCCCTCAACGATGTCCGCAATATGGAGAAGGCCATCCGGGTGGCCAAAAAGGAAGGGGCCCATGTCCAGGGCACCATTTGCTACACCTTCAGCCCCGTCCATGACATTCCCCTTTTTGTCAAGGTGGCCAGGGAATTGGTGGAATTAGGGGTTGACTCCATCTGCATCAAGGACATGGCCGGCCTGATTTCGCCTCCCATGGCCTTTGATTTAGTCTCTGCCTTGAAAAAAGAACTCGATGTCCCGCTGCAGCTCCACTGCCATTACACCAGCGGCATGGCGTCCATGGCGTACCTGAAAGCTATAGAAGCAGGCTGTGACGTGGTGGATACCGCCAGTTCACCCCTGGCCCTGGGGACTTCCCAGCCCCCCGTCGAGTCCCTGGTGGCCGCCCTCAAGGGTACCCCCTGGGATACCGGTTTGGACCTTTCCCTCCTCAGTGAGATAGCAGGCTATTGGAAGTCAATCAAGCCCAAATATGACCAGTTTGCCGAACAGTCCTCCGGAGTCGATACCAATGTTCTGGAATACCAGATTCCCGGGGGGATGATTTCCAACCTGGCTTCCCAGCTCCGGCAGGCAAATGCTCTGGATAAATACGAGGCCTGTCTGGCCGAGGTTCCCAGGGTGCGGGCGGAGCTCGGCTATCCCCCCCTGGTTACTCCCACCAGCCAGATCGTGGGCACCCAGGCTGTTTTTAATGTTGTCATGGGGGAACGGTACAAGGTGGTTCCCAATGAGGTAAAGAATTATGTTCTTGGCTATTACGGACGGCCTCCGGCGGAAATTGATCCCGAAATCAAAAAAAAGATTATCGGGGATGAAGAACCCATTACCTGCCGCCCGGCCGACCTGTTAGAACCCATGATCGAGAAGGCCCGCAAGGAGATCGGGCGCTTTGCCGAAAAGGAAGAAGACATCCTTTCCTACTGTCTCTTCCCCCAGGTGGCGGAAAAATTCCTCAAGGAGCGGGCTGTCAAGAGATCTGGTATCGATTTTGACCTTCTTGAAAAGCAGGAAAAGGAAAACGACAGCCCCTTTACCTATCACCCGGTGTAAAGATTAGGGTATAATGGGGAGGGAGGATACCCCCTGGCCGCTACGGGTCAGGTCCGGCATCCCCCTCCCCAGTTTTTGTTTTGGGAGACCGGGGCTGATTTCCGGCACGGGGCAAAGGGTTGGCAGGGAAGGATGGTTTGACTGTGCAGATTCGTATCCTGGCAGTTGGAAAAACAAAGGGAAAATACCTGCAGTTGGGGTTGCAGGAATTCAAGAAAAGGTTGGCCCCCTATGTACGGTTGGAATTAATCGATGTGGCCGAGGAAAAATTGGCCGACAGCCTATCTCCCAGGGAGGAAGGGCAGGCGGTGGCTAGGGAGGGGGAGCGGCTGGTGAAGCTGCTGAAGCCGGGAGAATACGTTATTGCCCTCGATGCCGGCGGGCGGTCCTTTTCTTCTGAAGAACTGGCCCAATATCTTTCCCAATTGGCCCTCCATGGCAAAAGTTCCCTGGCTTTTCTTATCGGCGGTCCCCTGGGCCTTTCCCCGGCGGTCCGCAGCCGTGCCGATCTGGTTCTATCTCTTTCGCCCTTGACCTTTACCCACCAGCTGGTACGCCTGATCCTCCTCGAACAGCTCTACCGCGCCTTTAGAATAATGCGGGGGGAACCCTATCATAAATGATGACGGTCTTGTTTGAACATGACCATTTTTTTGTGGAGTAAAAATGCACAAGAGGAGGGGTTGAACCATGACAAAACATCGTATTTACGCAATGAGCTTCGCCAGAGTTTATCCCCACTATGTTGGGGTTGACAAGGGTTGACAAGGGGACGGGGTTGTTGTCACCCGCCCCCTCAATGGGAAATCTGGCTAGTTCAGGCCGTAGGCCTTATCTACGGCCTGGATAAAAATGATGCCTTTGCCCGGCTTGTCAATATGCAGCTCCTCCCTGATGTTTGAGACAATGGGCTCCGTCAGTTTTTTTTCGGCCAGGATTAAAACCACTTCTTTTTCCGGCTCTATTTCCATGGCAAAGAGTTTGCTGGTTTCATGAATGCCCGAACCCCTGGCATTGATAATCGTTCCCCCCCTGGATCCAGCTTTGGTTGCCGCATCAATAACAAGTTCCGCCTTACCCCTATCGACAACTACGAAAATGGCATCATACATCGAATCTTCTCCACCTCTGCTTTCCTCAGTGTTACCATAGGAATGATTGTGTCCCCCCCAAAATTCCTTAGCGGCAATACTAAATCCTATCCCTGTATGGGGTTTATTGAACTTGAATTTTTGGCCGATTTCTTCCAGGGCACGGGCGGCTTTTGCCCTTTCTGTAACCATTAAGACGATTTCTTTTCTGATTTCCGTTAATCCCAGTAGCTCCAAAAGGCGGTTTTTAATGGTTCCTATCCCCGGAATGACTGTACCACCCGTTGTCAAACTCCGTTCTTTAGCATACTTTATAATTTTGCTGGCCAACCCATAATTAACAATTATATAGAGTACCTGGTATTCTTTTGGGACAGGACTATTCTCCATCGGCCTCTATACCCCCTTTTACAGTTTTTACCTTGAAGATAAGCCCTAGAACCTGCAAGGCAATCAATGGGGTTAAGGCAACCATGGCGATGGTACCGAATCCATCCAGCAGTACATCGGCCCCCGCAACAGCTTCTGCCACCCCCTGGGAAAAAGCCAGGATAAATGTTGCCGTCATTGGACCCGAAGCAACACCCCCGGAGTCAAAGGCAATCCCCACAAAGAGTGGGGGCACAAAAAAGGTCATCCCGAGGGCGATTATATACCCCGGTAATAGATAATGCCACAATTGAATTCCCGGGATTATTATTCTCAGCAGGGCCAGCGCCACAGCGCTACCAACACCAAGGGCTAGGGCAAATAATACCAGTTTTCTTTTCACAGAGCCACTGGTGACATCTTCTATTTGATGGGTTAATACATATACAGCTGGTTCTGCTAAAATCGTCACTAAACCCAGGACAAACCCTACAATGACAACATAAAATTTATTTTCCAGGGCTGCCAGGCTATACCCAACGGTACTGCCAACCTCCATAAAACCTACATTGGCACCGGTCAGAAATAACACCAGGCCAATAAAGGTATAGAGAAGACCTTTTCCTATCCTCATGGCCGCCTTTTTGCTCAGTTTAAAAGATATCTTTTGGAAAACAAAAAAGATCGCCACCAAGGGAAGAAGGGCATATAAAGCCTCCCTGGCAATTCCGGGTAGCTGCTGCAGGAAGGGGGCTAAAACAGAGGCCGTTGCAGTGATGTTATGTTCTAAATTACCGGTGACTTTTACATTTCTTGCCGCTATACCGGTGAGCAAAACGGCCATGATTACTCCGGCAGAAGCGAGCCCCAACAAGCCAAAACTATCTTCTTCTGAGGCCTCGCTATCCTTCTTTAGCCTGGACACACCTGCCCCCAGGGCCAGGATAAATGGCACCGTCAGGGCACCGGTGGTTGCTCCCGAGGCATCAAAGGCGATGGCGAGGAACTCGGGGGATGTAAAGAGGGCGAGGCCAAAAATAATTACGTAAAGTACGGTAAAGGTTTTACCTAAGGCAATATTATTGACAATCCGCAATAAACCCAGGGCAAGCAGTACACCAATACCCACCGATACAATGGCGACGAGGCTAAATTTTCCAATGAGACCGGAAGTAACAGAATCGACCTGTCCCGCCAGGATATGGAGGTCGGGCTCAGCAATAGATATAATAAAACCTAATATGAATCCGGCCACTCCCACAAGCCAGATTTTATTGGTTTTTGCAATGGTGGTTCCCATTAAATTACCAATGGGAGTCACTCCGATGTCCACTCCAAACAAAAAAATGGCCAACCCCCCGATTATCAGTACTGCCCCCAGCAGAAATCTTAATAAGAGGGGGAATTCCAGGGGGACCATGGTAAAATTTAGTACCAATACAATAACTGTAATCGGCAGCACCGCAGATAAAACTTCTTTTAATTTTTCCGCGAGTACTAGCATATCTATCTTCCTCCCAGTAGTCTGTTAAAAATCATCAGAAATTATGGTGATTGTGTCAAGGGGACGTTGTGTCAAGGGGACGTGTGTGTCAAGATGTGTCAAGGGGACGGGGTTGTTGTCACACCGTTGCCGTTGTGTCAAGATTGCGTGTGTCAAGGGGACGGGGTTATTGTCATCCCCTATGCCCTGGAAATAATTCCTCTGTTTATGCCGGTTAACCGCTCGATTTGTCTGATGGAAAGGTGGTATTCTTCTTTGAGTTGTCTGAGATAATAATCCCTCTGTTGCTTATCCAGCTTCTGCAAATTAGGAACATAATTTATTTCACACAGTCTTTTGATAATTTTCCTGGCCTCCCTGTCTGTAATGGGAAAAATGTTTTGGATATCCAAACAAGTATCATCATTGGGTTGTTCGTGATAAGCGGAAAAGGATTTGACTGCTTTTTCCTGCACCGCGTCAAATAATTCTAAAGCAAATCCCACGTCAACCAGTTGAGTGTTTTTCTTTTTATCACTGGTTATGTACGAACTGTAGCTGCTCCACTTGTATGCTCCCATGTCTTTTACTAAACCCGCCTTACAGGGGTTATTGTGAATATATCTCAGGACGGTTAAAAAGTACGTATCATCTTCTACTGGTTCACTTTTAAATCGATCTTGAAAAAGATAACCAATCCGTTCATATTTTTTGTTATACCAGTAGACATATTTCCCGCAAATCCTGCGCATTATCTGCTCTAGTGGTTCTTTGCCAACTCGCAGTAAAAGGTGTACATGATTGCCCATTAAACAATAGGCAAATAACTCATATTCGCTAATTTCCTTATAATGCTGCAGCACGGCTAAAAACTTCTGTTTATCCTCATCGTCTTCGAAAATATTCTGCCGATTGATCCCGCGCATAACAATATGGTAAATACCGCTATTGCTTTTTTTCCGAGGTTTTCTTGGCATAATAACCACCCTTATTTTCACTTATTATAAAAGTAAAAGTGTCAATGACCCCGTCCCCTTGTCACTAAATGTTTTCAATTTGCCAGTCTATAGGTTTCTTGCCGATGGAAGCAAGAAACCGATTTGCTTTGGAAAAGGGTTTGCTTCCGAAAAAACCCCTGTGGGCTGAAAGGGGGCTCGGATGGGCGGATTTTATGATATAATGATTCGGGTTATTAATTATATTCAGTTTGGATTGGGCATGGCTGCCCCATAGTATAAAGACCAGGGGATCATCCCTGTTGTTTAATAGACTGATTATTTTATCTGTGAAGATTTCCCAGCCGATATTTTTGTGGGAATTAGCCTGGCCGGCCCTCACTGTCAATACCGTGTTGAGGAGCATTACCCCCTGGGTTGCCCACTTTTTCAGGTAGCCATTATTGGGTATATAGCAGCCCAAATCCTCCTGGAGCTCTCTAAAGATATTCTGCAGTGAAGGAGGAGGTTTCACACCTGGCTTAACGGAAAAGCTCAACCCATGAGCTTGATTGGGTCCATGGTAGGGGTCTTGTCCAAGAATTATTACCTTTGCTTCCTGGTAACTGGTATAATGTAAGGCATTGAAGATATCGTACATATCTGGGTAGATAGTTTTGGTTTTATACTCATAGATCAAAAATTTTCGTAATTTGCGGTAGTACTCTTTTTCAAATTCGGCTGCCAATAAATCGTGCCAGTCGTTATGGAGGATTTTTTTCATAACAATCACCCAGGTTATATTATAACATAGCATTGTTAAGAACTGTAAGTAACTTTGAAGGAAAGGGGAGGTATCAGAAATGAATAAGGGTTTGTTTCAATTCTCTCTTTCTACTAAAAGTCAGCAGGAATTTGTGGATATTACCGGTTTTCTCAGGCAGGCTGTCAAGGAATCAGGTATCACTGCCGGCATTGCCGTAATTTACTGTCCCCACACCACCGCCGGGATCACCATAAACGAGAATGCCGACCCAGATGTGGTGAGGGATATGATTGCCACCCTGAACAAGGTATTTCCCGTTAAAGGTGATTACAAACATTATGAAGGGAACTCCCATGCCCATCTAAAATCTTCTTACATGGGTGCAGAAAAAACCATAATCGTGAGGGAAGGGAAGCCTCTGCTGGGAACCTGGCAAAGCGTATTCTTTTGTGAGTTTGACGGGCCGAGGGAAAGAAAGGTTTTTATTAAGGTTTTGGCCGGGTAGAACCAATTTAGAGCCGTCTTTCCGTTAGGGGAACCCCCTGAACCCGGGTGAAAATGTGACAACAACCCCGTCCCCTTGACACCTTCCCCTTGACACCTCCCCTTGTTAAATATAAATTATTATTCTTGGGAAGAAGGGGTTTGCTGTGTTCATAGTAAAAACAAAAGGATTGAAAGTGCCTGCCCTTGTTGTAACTGCCCTTATCTTCCTTTTCGGTTACACCTATTGGGGTACCAATTCCATTGCAGTTAGACACTATACGGTGCCGATTGCCGGTTTACCTCCCGCCTTTGCCGGTTTTACCATCTTGCACTTGAGCGATCTGCACAATAAGCAGTATGGCCCCCAACAAGAGGGGCTGCTGGACATCATGGCAAGGCTGGAATATGATCTAATAGCCATTACCGGTGATATCATAGATAAAAGAGATCCCCAGATGGCCCCTGTGGAAGAATTACTTGCAGGCTTAAGCAAGGAAGAAATTTTCTTTGTCCCGGGCAACCATGAACACTGGGCAGGATATGAACCAATCCAGGCAGCCCTTGCAGGACGGGGGGTAAAGATCCTGGAGAATGAAGGGGTAAGGTATGAAAGGGGTGGCGACCATATCTGGTTACTGGGGGTCGATGACCCCTATTCCGGCCGGGCCAGATTGGATAAAGCCCTGGCCGGTGTCGATTATTCCCACCCCCGGGTATTACTGGCCCATACCCCGGAAATTTTCCCCACCGCCGTTGAGGCGGGTTTGGATCTGGTGCTTGTGGGGCATACCCATGGGGGACAGATACGGCTTCCCTTTTTGGGGGCAGTTGTTGCCCCAGGGCAGGGATTCTTCCCTGCCTATGACTATGGCCTCTTCACCGAGAGCAA
>DUVO01000315.1 GCA_012841005.1 Bacillota bacterium
AAGTCGGGTTTCCCATCTCAACCCACGCCCTCTTGGCATTTGCATGTGTCTCGTCAATGCGAAGGAGTGAAGCGGAGGAGATTTTGCTTGTTCCTTTTAGTGTAAAGCAAATGTCTGCAGCATCAATTTGTGAGCGCGGGACATTGTAGTTTGAAATAAGTACCGTGATGCCATCTTTACCGCGTGAAGCCGTGCAGTCGACGGTTGGAGATGCATCGTCTACGTCAAGCTCAAGCAAATCACCGTCAAGCTTTGACAGCAGCTGAAAAGCGCGGTATGAAGGCTTTGGTATGCTGTGAATATTGAGAAGGCCGAATCCGCCGTGGAACGGAACAGAGCTGAGGCCGCATTCCTCAAATATATCCGTAAACGTCCAGAAAGAATAGCCGCTGAGGCCAATATTCATATTTTCTGTAATAGTTTTTACAATGAAAGCAGCGTTATACGGGATGTCATGATACGGGTCGCGCGGGCTTGGCGAGTTGTTCCACTCCGTGTAGTAAAGGGGAAGAGGGCCTGCTTCCGCTCTTGCCTTTTTGGCCCTTTCGGTGAGTATGCCGCGCTTTGAGTTGGCCATCTGATCTTCTATGGTTCTGCCAAGTCCAAAGGCGGTATCGGTCGGATAATGGTGAGTTGAGATGAAGTCAAGCGGGACGTTTTCCTTCTCGCAAAACTCCCGCAGCTGGGGTATCCAAGCATCGACTGCCGTTGACGGGCCGCCGACAGCTAATCTTTCGTCGACTTTTTTAATTGCAAGGGCAGCGTATTTATAAAGCTGGAAATAATCCTCCATTGTCCCCGCCCAGAAGAAGTTTCTCAGGTTCGGTTCGTTCCATACTTCAAAGAACCATGTCTTTACCTCATCAATGCCATAACGAGAAACAAGGTGCTCAACGAGCGTATAGATAAGCTTTCCCCAGTCGTTATAGTCTTTTGGTGGGGTGATATTGCCACGATAATGGAAAACAGTCTTTGTGCCGGATGCGAGTGGCGTCGGCATAAAGCTAAGTTCGATGAAAGGCTTCATGCCTATTTCAAGAAGATAATCGAAGATTGAATCGATATTAAAGAATGAGTATTCAAGACTGCCGTCATCCCTAATTAGGCAAACGCTCATATCGTCGTCAAGCAGCCCGTGAAAACGCACGTACTCAAATCCGAACTCATCCCGGCATATCTTCAGCTGGCGCCGCCAATCTTCCCTGAGTGTTGTCGCGGCGTGGCAGCTGCCGACACATTTTGTCCAGTATTTGTCAACACGCCCGCGTGTTTTATCTGTTAATACGGTAACCTTCATTTTTGCCTCCTCATAGTTATGTGATAGACATAAAAATATACTTAAAATTTTTGACTTTAAACAGAAGCAAGCTATTTTATTTAATTAAATTACCGAAGGCAAAGGATATGGGATGTGCTATTATTACAGTTCAATCACCGTCGGAACGTTAGCTGTCAGAGTGACCGGCGTCAGTTTTATGCCCTTTATCGCCACCTCTACCGTTTGAGTGGTATCGGACGTCAAGACCGCTCTGACATAGTCACTGTCCCACTGCGCATCAACCTTAATACGCCCTTTTGCGCGGAGCCCCTCAAAGCTTCCCTTTTCCCATTTGGCCGGAAGCGCAGGTAAAATGTAAATCTTGTTTTCTCTGCTCTGCAGCAGCATCTCGGCAATGCCTGATGTGGCGCCGAAGTTGCCGTCTATCTGGAACGGCGGGTGCGCGTCAAACATGTTTATATATGTACCGCCGCCCC
>DUVO01000271.1 GCA_012841005.1 Bacillota bacterium
GCAATGTCGCTCCGCCAGAAAGACTGCTGATCATTGCTTGCAATGCTCTCACTCCACTGTCAATTGTCCAATTTTTGTATAAAGGAGGTTTTCCCATGCCGGAAGAAAAATCTCTCCCTACCGTTTATGATCCCAAGGTGGTGGAGGACAAATGGTATCAATACTGGATCGAAGGTGATTATTTCAAACCTGAAATCGACCCCGAGCAGGAACCCTTTACAATTGTCATACCCCCGCCCAACGTGACCGGGGCCCTGCACATGGGCCACGCCCTGGACAATACCATTCAGGATGTCCTGATCCGCTGGAAGCGGATGACCGGTGTGCCGACCCTCTGGCTCCCCGGGACCGACCATGCCGGTATTGCCACCCAGGCCAAGGTGGTGGCAAGCCTGGCCGAAGAAGGGTTAACACCCCATGACGTGGGCAGGGAGAAATTCCTGGAACGGACCTGGCAGTGGAAGGAGCAGTACGGAGGCCGGATTATAGAACAGCTGAAACGGTTGGGGGCATCCTGTGATTGGTCCCGGGAACGCTTTACCATGGATGAGGGCTGTTCCCGGGCAGTGCGGGAGGTCTTTGTCAGCCTCTTTGAGAAGGGCCTTATCTACCGGGGTGACTATATCATCAACTGGTGTCCCCGGTGCGGGACCGCTGTTTCTGACATTGAGGTGGAACATGAGGAGACGGAAGGGAAACTGTGGCATTTTCGCTATCCCCTGGTTGAGGGGGACGGATACGTGACGGTGGCCACCACCCGGCCGGAGACAATTTTGGGCGATACAGCGGTGGCAGTACACCCAAATGACGAGCGGTACCGGGACCTGGTGGGAAAAAGTCTGATCCTCCCCGGGGTAGGGCGGCATATTCCCATTGTTGCTGATCCCTATGTTGACCCAGAGTTTGGCACCGGTGCTGTCAAGGTAACACCGGCCCATGACCCCAATGACTTCCAAATTGGTCTTCGCCATGGGCTGGAGCAGGTGGTGGTCATTGCCCCCGATGGAACCATGAACGAGAAGGCCGGCAAGTACCAGGGGATGGATCGCCTGGCCTGCCGGGAAGCCCTGGTGGCCGATTTTGCCCGGGAGGGTTATCTGGTCAAGGTGGAAGAACATCACCATGCAGTGGGCCACTGTTCCCGCTGTAATACCACCATTGAACCACTCCTTTCCAAACAGTGGTTCGTAAAAATGAAGCCCCTGGCTGAGCCGGCCCTGGCCGCAGTACGTAAGGGCCAGATCCGGTTTGTACCTGAACGCTTTACCAAGATCTACTGCGATTGGTTGGAAAACATCAGGGATTGGTGCATTTCCCGCCAGCTGTGGTGGGGGCACCGGATTCCCGTCTGGTACTGCCAGGGCTGTGGTGAGGTTATTGCCAGCCGGGTGGATCTGGATCACTGTCCCCACTGTGGCGGGAAAGTGGAGCAAGACCCCGACGTTCTTGATACCTGGTTTAGCTCGGCCCTGTGGCCTTTCTCCACCCTGGGATGGCCAGACCAGACGGAGGACCTGGGCTACTTTTATCCTACCTCGGTCCTGGTTACGGGCCGGGACATAATCTTTTTCTGGGTGGCCCGGATGATCTTCATGGGACTGGCATTCATGCAGGAAGAGCCCTTCCGGGAGGTATTGATCCACGGTTTGGTCCTGGATTCCCAGGGGCGGAAGATGTCCAAATCCCTGGGGAACGGCATTGATCCCCTGGAGGTAATTGAGGAGTATGGTGCCGATACCCTGCGTTTTATGCTCATAACCAGTATTACACCCGGTAATGACATGCGATTTTACTGGGAACGGGTGGAAAACTGCCGTAACTTTGCCAATAAAATTTGGAATGCCTCCCGTTTTGCCCTGCTGAACCTGGCAGGTTTTCAACCGGAAGGGATCGATGAGAACCGGTTAGCCTATAGCATGGCCGACCGGTGGATCCTCAGCCGCTTAAACCGGACCATTGCCCGGGTGACGGAAGAACTGGAACAATACCAGCTGGGTGAAGCCGCAACAATCCTGTACGAGTTCATCTGGGGTGAGCTTTGCGACTGGTACATTGAAATGATAAAACCGCGCCTGTACGGTAAAGAAGATGAGGAAGGGCGCCGTGCTTCCCGATATGTCCTCTGGAAGGTGCTGGAAAATACCCTGCGCCTCCTGCACCCCTTTATGCCCTTCATTACCGAGGAGATCTGGCAGCACCTGCCCCATTCAGGGCCCAGTATCTGTGTGGCCCCGTGGCCTGAGGCCGGGGACACTGATCCCGTTGTGGAAGAGGAGATGGAACGGATCATGGCGGTAATCCGCGGGGTCCGGAATATCCGGGCGGAGATGAGTATTGCCCCCGGCAAGAAGGCACCGGTAGTTATCCAGGCACCGGCCCCATTGCAGCCCCAGCTGGAGTCCGGTATTCCCTATCTTATCCAACTGGCCGGAGCCGGTACAGTAAGCATACAGATGGCGGGAACGGAAAAGCCCCGGCAGGCCGCGGCGGCCATCGTGGGTGGGGTCGAAGTTTATGTACCCCTGGAAGGATTGATTGATATTGACAAAGAAATAGCCCGGCTCCGGAAGGAACAGCAAGCTCTGGAGAAGGAAGTACAGCGGGCGGCAACGAAATTACAGAATGAGAACTTCCTGGCCAAGGCCCCGGCACAAGTGGTGGCCAAGGAAAGGGAGAAGGAGCAAGAATACAGGGATAAACTGATCAAGGTCAAGGAAAGGGTGGCCCTGCTGGAGGGGTAAAGATGAAGGAAAGGGAAGAACAAGGGGGATACTTACACACCTTAAGCAAGTTTGGCAGCAATTTGGGCCTGGACAGGGTGGAAAGGCTCCTGGCCGAACTCGGCCGGCCCCAGGATCAGGTGCAGGCGGTGCATGTTGCAGGGACCAATGGGAAGGGGTCGACCTCAGCCATGATAGCTTCGATCCTGGGTGCGGCCGGTTACAAGGTAGGTCTCTACACTTCCCCCCATCTTTGTTCCTACACGGAACGCTTTCTTATTAATGGTAAGGAAATTGCCTCCCGTGAGCTGGATAAACTCCTGGACGGGATCCGTCCTGTGGCGGAGGAGATTGCCCGGCAGCCGGGGATGGAACACCCAACGGAGTTTGAAATCCTGACTGCTGCTGCCTTTCTCTATTTTGCCGGGGCTAAGGTCGACCTGGCTGTACTGGAAGTGGGACTGGGTGGCCGTTTAGATGCCACCAATGTGGTATCCCCCCTGGTAGCCGTTTTTACCCATATTGCCCTGGATCACAGGGCTGTTTTGGGGGATACCCTGAGGGCAATAGCCTGGGAAAAGGCAGGGATTATCAAACCCGGGGTTCCTGTGGTTTCTTCGCGACAAGAACCCGAGGCCGGTGCTGTAATAGAGGCGGCCTGCCGGCAGCAGGGTTCTGCCTTAAACCTGGTGGGGCGGGATATTAAAGTGGAAGAAATAAGATTGGCCGAGGGGGGCATTAGTTGTGATCTTTCGGGGAGAAATTGGCGTTACCTTGACGTGCGGGTTCCCCTCCTTGGACGACACCAGGCGGAAAATGGGGCAACGGCCCTGGGAGCGGTAGAGGTTTTACGGCAGCATGGCTTTATTATTACGGAAAATGATATCCGCCAGGGTTTGGCCCGGCTTCGCTGGCCGGCGCGGATGGAAATTGTTTCGGAAAAACCGATGCTCCTTTTAGATGCTGCCCACAACCCCGATGGGGTCAGGGTTTTGCGTGCCGCTATGGAATTCCATTTTCCCGGGCGGCGGGTGATCATGGTCTTTGGTGCCTTGGCCGATAAAGATGTGGCCGCCATGGCTGCCCAATTGGCACCTTTGGCAGAAGTGGTCATTGTAACCCGGCCCCAGAGCCCCAGAGCCCTGGAACCCGAGGCTGCCGCCTCTTTTTTCCAGGACTTAGTGCCCAAAGTCCTGGTCGAAGAAGAGATAACGGTGGCCCTGGCGCGGGCCCGGGAATATTCTGGGCCGGAGGATATTATCCTTGTGTGTGGTTCATTTTATCTGGTCGGGTCAGCCCGGGAACATATATTGAAAGGATTGGCGCCAAATAATGCGCTAATTTAAATATGGTTCAGGCAGGAAAAAATTAGGCGGGAGAGGAATTCTCCCGCCTTATCAGTGTATCAACTAGCGACCCTGGGAACCTATGGGTTCAGTTGGAGCACTCTGGGTGATTTGAGCTTGGGCGCCTCCGGCCAAGGCTTGCTCGGCGTAGGCTACCAATTTCTTGGTCATATTGCCGCCGACATAACCATTGACCCGGCTGGGGAGTGAACCCTTATCAATGTTCTGGTAGTCGTTAATCCCCAGCTCAGTAGCAATTTCATATTTCATTCTTTCCAGGGCTTGGGCTGCACCAACGGTTACAGGTTCATTGGTATTCCGCGGCATTCTCAGACTCCCTCCCTTCCTGAAATATTTGTTTTTGTGTTTCTAACCATATTGTGTACCGAAGGACAGCGGCTTATGTTGATATCTTCTTTCCTCAGATCCCAACTTTTTTATTATGATTTAAACTGTGGTAATTAGTTTGCAAATTATTTACTTTATTTGTTTTTCAGGTAACCAGGCATAGTCCCCCGAAGGGGAATGTAGAATGTAATATATGCCGGGTAAATAATATGTATTTTCGGGAGTGAAGGATTTGCCGACGGGACAGATTCCCCTCTTCTTTATTTTCCTTCTTGGAATGGGGACCAGGAACAATATTCTCATCTCGGCGGCAGGGATACTCTTAATAATGCATGCCATGGGCCTGGAGCGCTTTTTCCCGATATTGGAAAACAGGGCCATTGACCTGGGTTTGCTTTTTCTGACCCTGGCTATTCTGGTTCCCTTTGCCACGGGTAAGATTGCCTTGCAGCAGATTATCAGTTTCCTTTGCAGCCCCGCCGGTTTTATAGCAGGAATCGGAGGGGCCATTGCCGCTATTCTAAACGCCAGGGGTGTTAACCTCCTTACCACGGAGCCCGATGTAATCGGGGCTATAATTCTGGGTGCCCTTATTTCCATAGCTTTTTGGGGCGGAATTCCCGTAGGGCCGGTGATGGCGGCCGGGATTGCTTCTGTTTTGTTGCAGGTATTCCGCAGTTTTTTTTAGTACATGCTCAAGTATAGTCTGCCATTCGGCAGGAAAGAGTATTATTGTAATTAAAAAAGCAGGTGGAATGCCTTTTGTCAGAAGTTTGCAAGTTGCCGGAAGTACCCCTTCACAGCAGGAGACACACC
>DUVO01000239.1 GCA_012841005.1 Bacillota bacterium
GGCTGCTGCAGCAGGGGCGGCCAGGTCCACATCCTTTACATACCGGGCATAGGCAGTATGTCCTTGTACTGTGTGTACCTCATAGAGCTTGTTGTCGGAGGTGTGATATTGGTTGCCGACACGGATAATCCGGGCTGTACGCAGCAAGGGGTTTCCGTCATCATCGAGAAGGGTAAAGTATCCGTCGTTAAGTTCATCCAGCCCCAAACTTTCAAGGATTTCTTCTCCGGCGCCGGTATCCTGGTTTTTTACGGCCTGTTGTTCCTCTACTGCTTTATAGAAGGCAAATATGCTGAGAACTAAGATTACCGACAGTATGATGAGTTTATTCTTGTTGGCTTTCATCCCTGGACACCTCCCCCTACTATCCCTTGGCATCATTATTCTTTGCAGTATGATTATTTTTTATATCGGGCACTGGTTCTTCTGCAGCTTCCATAACGGCTGGACCTGGGGTACCCTGTAATTTCGTTTTTTTAGCTTCTTTCTCCTCAACCTGCTCTTTAATTGATCCACCTTGAAGATGTTCCCGGCTCTCGCCAATTATTTCTGCCAAACCGACGGCGATAATTCCAGACAGGACCACTGTATCAAATATCCCGGCTCCCCCTATAACCGTTGTGCCCCGGCCACCAGTCAGGCCTAATTCAATACGGGAGATAATATCGGTGAGTACAATGCCCATTGTGCCGGCAATAAAGGCGCTGCGCCGGGAACGGCCGGCCAAATATGCAATCAGTCCGGCCAGGAGGGCAAAGATATACATGGGATCCAGCAGTATTGAATAGATCGGTTCCACGGGCAGGATTTTCATTGTCCCGTAAATGGCTGCTGCCGCAATGATGGTGGCAATAATGGCCCGGTTCCTTTCCCGGGCGGTATCGGCCCTGACCAGGAGGTATAGGGCTAAGGCAATGGGTACAATACCGCCTCCGATATTGATGGCCAGGGTTCCGGTTAAGGGGATGTCAGGGAGATAGCTGCCAAAGAACATGGCGGCAATGAAAAGAAGGGCGGCTCTGTCTGTTAACCCCATCCGGTCCAATACCCGCTGTGCCACCCCGAAGTAGACCAAAACAGCCACCACTACCAGGGTAATCATTCCAATGGGCATACTCGGCACTTCCTTTCCAAATCTATCTTCCTTCTCCTTTAGTTTTGCCCAATAATCAATTATTCTTACATTCTGCCCGGGATATTTCCCCTTCATGAATCAAGGCCCTGTTATTGACAGGTGAAATTTGGTCATGCTATAGTTAGGCCAGAAAAGGGAGGGAGCAAGGTGGATAATTTGGGGGAATTGGAACGAAAACTCGTTTTGTGGTTACAGGAAAAGGTGGGTCAGGCGGGAGCCAGGGGAGCAGTGGTGGGTTTAAGCGGCGGTCTTGATTCGGCAGTGGTGGCGGTGCTTTGTAAGAAGGCTTTTCCTGAGGGGACCCTGGCCCTAATTATGCCCTGCCATAGTATGGGTGAGGATGAAACCCATGCCCAGTTGCTGGCCGAACGGTTTGGTATTCCCTACCGACGGGTTGTTTTAGATGATGTATATGATAAAATGTTAGCTACCCTGACTGCAGATATTGATGGGGATAAGGTGCTTTCCCTGGCCAGGGCCAATCTTAAACCCCGCCTGAGAATGATTACCTTGTATTTTTATGCGGCACAACTTAACTACCTGGTTGTAGGTACGGGAAACCGGAGTGAAATTGCGGTGGGGTATTTCACCAAGTATGGCGATGGGGGTGTAGACCTTTTACCCCTGGGTAATCTGGTAAAGGGTGAAGTTTTGGCGTTGGCCTTCCACTTGGGTATTCCAAAGGAGATAATTAACAAACCGCCTTCCGGGGGATTATGGCCCGGTCAGACCGATGAGGCGGAAATGGGAATAACCTACCGGGATTTAGATGCTTACCTTAAGGGTTGTGAAATTGATCCTGGTGTACAGGCGCGGATCGAAGATATGCATTACAAAAGCCGGCATAAAAGGAAGCGGCCGCCGGTTCCCCAATTTTAAATATTTTGCCCTGTTTATTCCCTGTCTTTTCAAAGCCCCTGTTGCTATGCTAAAATAAATTAGGCAGGAGGTTGTACTATCTGGAAGGGAGGGAAGAACCGTGGCCGGCCATTCCAAATGGGCGAATGTTAAACACCGGAAGGCCCGGGCTGATGCCCAAA
>DUVO01000016.1 GCA_012841005.1 Bacillota bacterium
AAGCCAGGTGGGATGTTTATAGCTGCCGATTATATCCTTGCGCTGGGATGCTACCAGTATTGTGCCCAGGGTTAAGGGTAAAATTAAACCATTGACAGAGCCGGCCAAAACCAGCAGGGTTACCGGTTGTTGCACGGTTACAAAAAGGAGGGTCGAAGCGGTGATGAAGCCGATGATCCATTTGGAGGCATTCCTGTCGATGTTTGCAAAGAGGGTCCGCAGGAAGGAAACGGAGGTATAGGATGCGCCGATGACCGAGGTGATACCCGCCGACCACAGGACTACACCGAAGAACTTGTAGCCCAGGATGCCGGCCCCTATTTGGAAGGCGGAAGCCGGGGGATTATTCGGGTCCAAAGTGGCGCCGGTAGCCACCACGCCCAGGATGGACAAGAAGAGCAAGATCCTCATAATTAAGGCTATTATCATGCCGTTTAAGGCGCTGCGATTGACCTTTTCCAGGTTATCAACTCCGGATATACCGGCGTCTAACAAGCGATGGCCGCCGGAGAAGGTGATGTATCCTCCTACTGTCCCGCCCACCAGGGTGATTATGGGTAAGAGGGAGATTTCGCTGGGAGCTATTGTACGAATTAGGGCTTCGCCAATAGGAGGTTTGGTAACAAAGGCCACATATAAGGTCAGGGCAATCATCAGGAGCCCCAAATACTTGGTGACGTTATCCATCAGACGTCCTGCTTCTTTGGAGGAAAAAATACCGATACCAATAAGGGCTGAAATTATCCCTCCTATTCTCAGGTCTAAACCCAGAAGGGCATTCAAACCCATGGCCGCCCCGCCCACATTGCCCACATTAAAGGCCAGGCCGCCGAGGGCGACGAAGATAGCGACAACGTAACCCAGGCCCGGTAGGACTTTGTTGGCGATATCCTGACCCCGCATCTTTGATACGGAAATAACCCGCCACACGTTGAGCTGGGCGCCGAGACTGAGGATAACAGATGTTAAAATGACAAAGCCGAAGTTGGCCTTAAACTGCTCAGTAAATACCGCCGTCTGGGTCAAGAACCCGGGGCCGATGGCCGAAGTTGCCATGAGGAAAGCGGCACCAATTAAGGCGCTGGCCATGCTCGTCTGTGTCTCTGCCTGTTTAGGCTTTGTTGACATGGTATCCCTCCTCTGTTTGTTTCCGGTGGATTAAACTGGTGGTCATCTTTGCGCACCCATATCCAGCATTCCCCCATTTATTTTACTTTGATTGTTTACAATATATATTCTTTATTTTATCAGATAGCAGATTACCTGCAAAGAGCATCACTTTGTAATAATATTTGCCTAATAGGGAATCTTTAACCAAATTATTGCCCTCCCCAGAACAGATAGATGGAGGGATCAATTACCCGGGTTTAACGGGAACAAAAAGCGGGTTATTTCGTCATATTACTTGGCCTACCATTTCTCACTGATGTAAGGGTAAAAGGAGGAATTAACATGCAAGGCATCAGATCTGGTATCTGCCGGTTTATCGCTGCCGTGGTATTGGTCCTGTTATTTATCATCGCCCTGGGACAACCGGTCTTGGGTGCTTCTCCCCGGGTAAAACTCGGCAACGAGGTCCTGTTGGACAAATACCGGCCCCTTTTGGCCGGGAAACGGGTGGGTTTGGTTACCAATCAGACTGGTGTTAACAGCAAGGGACAAAGTCTGATCGATATCTTTTACCATGACGAGGACATTAATTTAGTTGCCCTTTATGGGCCGGAACATGGTATTGACGGCCGGGCCGCTGCGGGAGAATATGTAGAGTCTTACACCCATCCCCGGCTCAATATTCCGGTCTACAGCCTCTACGGTGCTACCAGGTTGCCCACCCCGGAAATGCTGGCGGGCATTGATGTACTGGTCTTTGATATCCAGGATATCGGCGCCCGCTCCTATACCTACATGTCCACCCTGAATTATTGTCTGGTTGCGGCCCAAAGGGACGGGATACCCGTTGTTGTCCTGGACAGGCCCAATCCCCTGGGGGGTCTGATTGTGGAAGGCCCGGTAATGGAAGATCGATTTATCACCTTTGTCGGTGTCGATAACCTTCCCATGGCCCACGGTATGACGGCCGGGGAGTTGGCCCGGTTTTTCAACCGGAAGATCGGAGCCGAGCTTCTGGTGATCCCCATGGAAGGATATACCAGGGAAATGATCTTCCAGGACACGGGCTTACCCTTTGTCCAGACTTCGCCCAATATACCGGACCTGGCTTCGGCCTTCGGGTATATGGCAACGGGTTTGGGTGAGGGTACCGGAGTCGGCCAGCGGGATCAGTTTAAGTGGATTGGGGGAACGGGGATCGACTCCGAAAGATTTGCCGCCCTGTTGAACAATGCCGGTCTTGCCGGAGTCAGGTACATACCCGATCCCAGGGGCAGTGCCGGTGGTGTGAGACTGGAAATTACCGATTACCGGAGTTTCAATCCGGCCCGTTCAGGCATCTATGCCCTGGCCTATGCCAAGCAGTTGAAAGAAGATTTTAAGGTACCCAAGAGTGGGGAGACAATTGTCATGTTCGACAAAATAATGGGGACGGCCAAGATCGGCCAGTACCTGGAGCAGAACCGCAGTCCCCAGGAGATTGAGCAGAGCTACCGGCCCCAGTTGGAGAGATTCAAAGAGGAGCGGGAGAAGTACCTGATTTACGGGTCAAATCCCCTCGAGTGGCCGGCTATGGGAAAACAGATCACCGTGTTTGTGGACGGAGTACCGGTTATCTTTGATGTCGAGCCCTATATTGATTCCAATAACCGGACCATGGTGCCTTTTCGGGCTATTTCGGAGGCCCTGGGTGCGGTAGTAGAGTGGGATGAAACAAGCCGGAGGGTTATCGTTACCCGGGGGGAGCGGGAGCTGGTTCTTACCATTGATGATCCAAAGGCAAGAATTAACGGCAAGGTTTTTGTGATGGACACCAGGCCGGTAATAAGAAACGGCCGCACCATGGTGCCCCTGCGTTTTGTCGGCGAATTGCTGGGTGCCCGGTCTGTAGATTGGGATGGCAATCTCCTTATGGTTAAAATATACAATTGAGGGCAGGGGAGGCGCCGGTAAACCGGCGCTTTTCTAGTTTAGTGCCAAATAAGGCTTTATCCCGGGGCGAAGACCAGTGGTAAAATTAGTTTATAATAATAGGTGTGTGCAAAATTTAATACAATTTTATTCAGGACAAGCCCTTGACTTTTATCCTTTATCATGATAAAATCATAAAGCAATTAATACCAATACTTGAGGGGGAATCGAGATGGGGAAAAAATTATTGGTACTATTACTCACGGCGATGTTGGTGTTTAGTTTAGCAGCCTGTTCAACAAGTCCAGCTGATGAACCTGCCGGCGGGGATTCCGAAGGAACAAATGGTGAAGAAAAGGCAATCAACACAGTGGCTCCGGGCAAATTTACCGTAGGCTTTGACCAAAACTTCCCGCCCATGGGGT
>DUVO01000059.1 GCA_012841005.1 Bacillota bacterium
CTCCTTAAATAATTGTCAGCTGTCAATTGCCAATTGATAAAAATAAACCTACCCGCTGTTGTCGGGTAGATCGTATTCGCTATTTACATCCTGGCCGGGGCCGGCATTCCCAGGGTATTTAAGGCATTGCCCAGGGTCTGGCGGAAGGCCAAAAGCAGGGCAATCCGGAACCGCATGAGGGGGGGCTCGGCATTGAGCACCGGCACCGCCTCGTAGAAATTCATGAAAGTAGAAGCCAAATTAAAGGTATATTCTGCCAGGATGGGCGGCTGCAGCAGCTGGGCGGCCTTGCCCAGGGTGGCCGGGAATTCGGCCATCCGGCGGATCAGCTCCCGCTCCTCGGAGGTCAACTCTGCCGGAATGGAAACATCCCGCAGATCGATTTCCTCTAGAATTTCCGGTTCCACCTTCCCCAGGATATTGGCAGCCCGGGCATAGGCATACTGAAGATAGGGACCGGTATTGCCCTGCATGTTGAGGGCTTCGTTGAAGTCAAAGACTATCACCGAGTTGATATTGTACTTGATCATGTAATAGCGGATGGCACCAATGGCGATATCCTGGGCCAGTTTGCGGTGTTCTTCGGGAGACATCTCGGGGTGCCGCTTGGCCACTTCCACCGTAGCCTTTTTGACCATCCGCTCCACCAGAACCCCGGCCTTGACCCCGATGCCCTGGCGGCCGGACATGGCGTACACTTCCTTTTCCCCTTCCTTGACTTCCACCCCCAGCTCCCGGGCGGTATTGGCGGAAAGGGCCACAACCTCATAGCCAAAATGGATTGAATTGGCGGCTTCTTTTTCAAACCCCAGCTTGTACAGGGAAAAGCGCAGGACATCCTGGAGGTATTTCTGCCGCAGGTCGATGACATTTATAACTTCATCGGCCCGGCCGAAGCGCTCCATCTTATTGCCATCGGGAGTGGTGGTCCACAAAACGGTACCGTTGGGCTGGAGTCCATGGCGGTCGTAGAAAAAGTCCTTGCCCAGAACGCCGAATTTCCACATCTGGTAGGCAATGTCTTTGGCGGTGTATGTAGCGGTACCATTGGAACGGACCAAAACTTTATCGGGATTTTCCAGGTCTTTAAACTCTTCCAGATCCCCCAGTTTCACCACCCAGCAGCCGGCATTGGGCCCCTCCTCTTCATAGACCAGGGAACCCTCGCCCTTCAACTGTTCAAAGGCATATTCCCAGAAGCCCAGCTTTAAGATGTCGCTCTCCCAGGTGAGGAGGTTATAATAGACGCCGAGGCGCCACATAATATCCAGGTGGTGATCTACAATCTTTCCGGCAACCTTCTTCGCCAGTTGGGCAACCTCGTTATCCCCTTCTTCAATCTGGTGGAGAACCTCCCGCTGTTTTTCCTTTAAAGGGGGATTCTCTTCATAGAGCTGGTTGACCTGTGTATACAAATCCCAGCAGAAGCTGTCAAAGGGGACCCCCCGGGGGCATTCCCGTTCCAGGTGATAGAGGCCTACAACAATATCGGCAACGGCAGCCCCGGTATCGTCGATGTAATTCTGCACTTCCACCTCATACCCCAGCCTGCGCTTCAGCCGGGCCAGGGTATCCCCCAGGCAGGCGTTGCGCAGGTGCCCGATATGGGCTGCCTTGTTGGGGTTTATGTTGGTATGTTCGATTACTACCTTTTTCCCCTTCCCCACCTTGACTTCCCCGTATTTTTCCTTTTCCACCGCCACGGCATCAAAGAGGCCCCTGGTCAAGGCAACAAAATCAAGGAAAAAGTTGATATAACCCGGGGCTGTTACGGTGATTGTTTTCGCGTAGGCAGGCCGTTCCTTGAGCAAAATCGCCTGCAGTTTTTCGGCAATGGCCAGGGGATTCTGCCGCAGGGTCTTGGCCAGTTTCAGCGGTAGAGGTGATGAGAGGTCTCCAAACTCAGGGTTTGGTGGAACTTCCACCGGAATCTCCTCCTGATCCAGGGCCAGGGCAAATTCCCGTTTCAGGGCCTCCCGTAATCTTTCCTGTATTTCCCTCTCCAGCTGGTAGAAATGGTAGGTATGACCCTCCATCTTTTCTCCTCCTTAAAACTGATCCCATTAGTTCCCGGTTTATTATACCACAAGATATTACCACTATGCCAGCCTGCTAACTGATCTAACAATTCTCCCCCCCGTTGCCGATCTCCTGTCTGGAAGGGGAAAAAGATAATATAAATAATCGAGTAGGAGGGGGCGCCTAGCCCCCGTCCTCTCACACCACCGTACGTACCGTTCGGTATACGGCGGTTCACCAAGC
>DUVO01000159.1 GCA_012841005.1 Bacillota bacterium
AAGGCACCCCGGTGGCCAACTTATAGTCGCCAACCCCGTCCAAATTCACCTTGACCTTAATATCGGTCTCCCCCGTCTTCCTCTCTACAAACCCCCAACGCTTGGCCATACCAATCCCCCTTCCCTGTTCTTTCCAACCGCCGGTCATACAATAATTCATTTCTTTCCCTTAACTTTATGCTATTAAATTACTGAAGTCAATATGGGGTCAGGGGGTTATGACAATATTGGTTACCACCGGGCGTTCCCGGCCATCGGAAGGCCTATTCAAGATTTCCCCGTCAAATACCATGGTGCTGGAGCCGCCGCCATCCAGGTTATAGGCCTCAATTACTCCCAGTTCCAGCAGTTTTATCTGCATTTCCTCCAGGGTTACCCCGCTGCTCCAGTCGGCCTGGCGGCCGTCGACAACAATTAACACCAGATCCCCATTGGCATACTCACCGATTATGGTCCGGGGATGCCGCTGGTTGGCCCATTCCCGGGGGATGTCGAGGGGCATCCGCTCCTGGATTAGTACCGGGACAAAGCTGACCCCCTGCCAGGGATTTTCCCGGAGCAGCTGTTCCTTTTCTATATATAGTCCCCCGATCAGCTTCCCCCTGTTATTGACCCCGGCAAAGAAGAGCCCATTGCTGGAGGGAGAAAAACCCTGGAGGAGCTTGCCGTCAACCACCGTATTACCCAGGGGAATAACATGCTCCCTACCGCCCCGGGATGACCGGTAAAAACCGCCCCCATTTACCCCCAGAATGGCGCCGGAACGGGCGACGGCACTGCTGGTAGTTTCCGTTTTCCCCCAGGTATCCTGGCCCAGGACCACCCGGAGGGCAGCCGGATTAAAGAGTTTGATCTTGGCAATATAACCCCTGTAGCCTATTTCCTGCAGTTCAAAGACCTTTACTTCCACGTTGCGGGAAGAATGGGTCCTGATGGGGGGCCCCAACTTGGCCAGGATCCGCTGCTCATAGACCTCATCGGACAATTCCTTCTGCTCCCGGCTTTTGGCGGCCAGTTCCTGGAGCACTCGTTTCTGCTCTTTATAGAGGGCCTGCTGTTCTTCCAGGGAAGCACCGATGAATCCCACACTCTTTCGGATACTGTCCAGGTTTCCCTCCACGGACATAAGCACCGGTTCCACCTGCTGCAGGGGCAGGAGAGGCTCCTCACCACCCAGGGTCAGATAAAGGGCAAGAATGAAACCCAGAAGAGGAGCAAACAAAAACCAGAAAAAACTAGTTATCAACCGCATCATCTGACTCCTTCAGGATACGCAAGCTTTCTTCCAGTTTTTCTAACTGCCGGTCTAATTCCATAATCCTTTCATTAAGCTCCTCCTGGGTGATGCTGGAGCGGGCGATTGTATCATCGGCCGTTTCCAGGGCCCTCTCCAGCTCTTCTAACTTCTGGGACAAGCTCTCCAGTTTATCCTGCAGCGCCTGGACATGGAGGGCATTGGTATCCTGGATATCCCGCAGGGAATTATCAATATAACCCTTGGCCAGCCAGAAACCCCCACCCAATAAAGCTATCCACAAAAACACAGCCAGGGGGACGGCTAGCCTCAGGCCCTGGCGACGTTCCTTTCTACTCACTCTGGTGTTATCCTCAGGCCTTGTTCCACTCATTTCCTCACACCTTTCCCAGGTACTGTTGTTTTCTGCCGGGAGACCTACCACCTTATTCCACAATACCCGGCCCTTCTCCTCCCCCCAGGTCTTCATTTCCCCCAAAGGTAAACTGGTTATCATTACCAATTGCCACCCCGGCCTTTCTTCTTCAGCCTTTGTTCCCGCCAGTATCCCTCGTGCATATATCTGCTCAGAGAGGAGTGTTGCCGATGCAAGTGAAAAAAGTTTTGGGCTGGGAAATCCACCTTCCCGCCGAATTCATACTAAAGCGCAAGTCCTTTGGCATAAAGGTCTTCAATGCAACCGGCCAAAAAGTAGCCGAGGCAACCATAAAACTCAACCAGGCGGCAGTCGTCGATATCTTATCACCACTGCGCCTCGATATCCGGTTCCGGGAACAGCAAATAATCATTAACCCCAAAGTCTAGATTGCAGGCCTTCTCCCCCGGCTATATATCGGGACAATCTTTGCCTCTGCCATAAAGTAAAGGGGGGCTGCACCCTCTTATCCGAAGAGTGCAGCCCTTATATTTACATCTCGGAAGCCGATACCGTGCCTTTGCTACTGAACATGCCGCCGGAAAAAGTCCAATACCACATTAACCTGCCTCCAGCTGCAGGCAGTACATGCTCCTGCCGGTGTAAACTTATTGCCATCAGGTGATATCCCCACCCGCACCAGGACTTGTCCCCCGGGGTTCGTCTTTACCTCCAAGATTATCCATTCATCCTCCCTGTGGGCGGTTCCGATTATCTCCCCCTCTACACGGCGGGGACACCGGTACCCCGCCTCCCGCAGTGGTCGAACCAGTTCCTTTTCAAATACTTGCTGCGAAATGCACAGTACGTCACCCGAATTGATCCACTCGATAATCCTCTCCAAACCCATACCCTCCTTTACTGGACTATTTCCTTATTGGTTCGCCAGCGGACCTGATTGTCCTGCCCTTCCCACAGACACATTTTGACAAATTGATAGCAATAATTATGAATAGGAATGTGCTGCCAGGGACCGGCAAGGACACCCTGGTCGAAGCCCATGCCATTGAACAATTAATAAACACTGGGGGTACGAGTACCGGGAGGATATAGAACAAGGGATCACGAAGCTTTACGTAAATAACTTCCTTTAAGGCTACTGAAATATTTTGAAATAGAGGAGGGTAATAATTGGAAAAAGAGTTTGCAGTATCCTGGAGCGGCGGCAAGGACTCGGCCCTGGCCCTTTACGAGGCCCGATCCCGGGGCTTACACATATCCTGTCTCCTAACCATGTTTGCACCCGATGGCTTTACCCTGTCCCACCGCATACCCCGGAAAATAGTATTGCAGCAGGCCCAGGCCCTGGGTCTCCCCCTTGTAGAAGGAGTGGCCACCTGGGAAACATATGAAGCCGAGTTTCTCCGGGTGTTACTGCAACTGAAGGAAAAGGGTACATCCGGATGTATCTTTGGGGATATTGATATAGAGGAACATATCCAATGGTGCCAAAATATCTGTAGAAAAGCAGGACTTATATCTCTGCATCCCCTGTATGGAAATACGCAAAACCAACTTTTAGAAAGGTTTCTTACCCTGGATTTTGTCTCGGTAATAATCCTTGTGCAGCTGGATAAGCTGGGAGCCGAGTATATTGGAAAACTGTTAAATACAGATTTAATTGGAAAATTTACCAAAATGGGCATTTCCCCCGCCGGGGAATACGGAGAATACCACACCCTAATCGTCAACGGGCCCATCTTTCAGACGGCGTCACTGCAGGAGCAACTTCTTTCCTTAAAGCCAAGGGTGATAACCCGCCAGGGCTTCGCATTCTGGGATCTTGCCCAGTTCATAATTCCAGAAAAATAGACCCCTGATAAGGAACCTACCTACAATGCGGGAAACCATCTGCTCTCCCCGTATTATATTTCTGATTA
>DUVO01000252.1 GCA_012841005.1 Bacillota bacterium
AAGACCAAGGAACCTGGCCTTTAGGCAATTCTAATCCCCGTTTCCATTACTTCCCTGGCCTCTGGATGATTTTCATTAAAGCATTCGACTAAAAAAGGATGTGGTTCAATTCTGTAATCAACTTTTCAAATACCGCTGCCATTTCAAAGCCAGGGGGGTGGAACCACCTGCAGATTGTCGGTGTTCTGACTCAGCTTACGGAAAAACAATTTACATCAAAGTGGACCATGACCCCAGGATGTTCCCACCGGTTCCCCGCTGTTCTGACGCTTTCAAGGAGCGGTTTAAAACCAGGACTACTGTCGAGCGTGCCAACAAACGATTGTTTACTGATTATGCCATCGAGGAGTACGATTCCAGAAGCGTAATCTTAAGAACTGCTCTTGCTACTTTCGCCGCAGTCAACATACACCTCGATGCCTGGGTAAAATATACCGGCTTTAGTATCACCAGCTTGTTAAAGACAGCGGTCGCATAAAGCGAGCTTTATTCTTGGCAGCTTCTTGAAAACCTCTGTCTGCAGGGTTTATTTGCCATGTCCTTTTTTAGACTGCCTTCTCGTAACACTATGCTTTTTTCAAAGAACGCCTGCTTCATTATCCAGCGCAAACAGTCTTGTGGATGTGCAAGACTACATTGGCCTGCAACTTTTGCCTGTTCCCCTATCATATCAAAAACATATTCCATGCCTCGGCAAACGGCATGGACAAGATCGCCGTGTACCTGGGCACAATCGCTTTTTTCGACATCTCGCTGTCTGCCGGGATAAACGCTTATTTTGCCAATTACCTGGGCGGGATGCTGCGCAAGGCGGCCTGCGCCATCAGGCCTTACGAGCTTAACAAAGGTGAAACGGATCGGGTTACAGAGCAGGCGGTAAAGCTCATCACGCAGGCGATGGAGACAGGGGGAGACCTGGAGAAGAGTGTATCCAGGGCCGTTGACCTTTTTGACGCCATCAAGCGAACCGAGGGCGGGGGACGTCCCCGGGTGGCCCTTTTCGGCGATATTTACACCCGCTACAACGATGTGATCAACCAGGACCTGATAAAATTAATCGAAGCCAACGGCGCTGAGGTGGTCATCACCCCGCAGAGCGAGTATTACAAGATTGTGGCCGATGCCTATATCCGCAAGTGGATCTATGAAGGCTCTTACTTCCAGGCTGCGGCGGTGAAGGTTTTAATGAAGATTATCCCCGCCGTGGAGAAGAGATTCAACCGCCTTTTTTCGCGCCTCTTTCCCGTACAGAGCGAGACCCTGCCCCTGGCCCCGTCAGAGGTGCTGGCCAGGTACAGGGTGCGGAACGAGCATTCAGGAGAATCCATGGACAATTTGCTGAAGACATGCGCCCTGGCGGCCGGCGATCTCCCCATAACCCTCTTTGTCCAGGCCAGCCCGGCCTTTTGCTGCCCCTCCCTGGTCACCCAGGCTATGTCCAAGCAAATTGAAACGGTCACCGGCGTCCCGGTGGTCAGCATTGAATACGACGGCTCCGGCAGTTACAAAAACGATTCCGTTATCCCCTACCTGAAACTCCTCTCCTAGCCCGAAGCCGTTGCTTTTACCGCTGCCAGGCCCAATACTGGCCTTCCATCAATTGGCGATGAACTGCTGCAAGGCAGCTATACCGGTTTTGATATGCTCCATCGTCAGCGGCTGCAGCCGTTTTGCCGCCTGCAGCAGCGAGCCCGCTCTCTTGCCGAGCCGCTTGCAGTGATAAAGATGGCCGCGGTATTGAGGTCGCTGCATAAGGTGTGGGGGAAATGGCCGGCCTGATCCGCGCCAATATTGTAATAAGCATCAGTGGAGCGGGTCAGCCCCACGTGATAGGGCAGGGATCCTTCCACGCAGGCGCGGCGCAGGCAGTCCGCCAGCCGCAGGTCGGCGATGGCCGGGAAGGCCAGCGGTGCATACTGCAGGCCGGTGCCTTCATCGCGCACGGCTCCTTTGGCGATCAACATCTCCCCGGGTTTGACTTCTCTGGACGCAGCCAGGCCGCATCCAAGGTAAAGGAAGGCCTTTGCCCCGATGGCAGCCAGTTCGTGTACGCCTATGGCGGCGGAGGGCCCGCCGATGCCCACCGACGTGACTGAGACTTTGGCTCCATCCAGCGTTCCGGTAAAGGTGCGGTATTCGCGGTGCCAGGCGATGGCCTGGGGGCTGTCCAGCAGTGTCGCGGCTTTTTCCGCATCCTGCGGGTCATCCACCAGCAGCACGTATGGCCCAATCTGCCCCGGGGCCATGCCAATGTGGTATTGGGGCATCTTCATCATGTCCGTATATGCCCAGTTGATGAACTTGCGGAAGCCGGGGTAGAGCACCGCCCACTTGAACATCTTGTTGGTCAGCTTTTCACCGATACTCATGATGCACCGCCTTTCTCTTGCTCGATCAGGATCTCGATCGCCCGCACCGCTGTTTTAAGCAGGTTTTGCAGGCTTTGCTTCGAAGGGCCAGCCACCATGATCCCGCCCGCTTTTACGCCGAACACGGGCGCAGTAATAAACAGGACGGCAGCCTCCATTTCGGAGCACAACACGCCCCCTTTGCGCCAGGCAAACCAGTTTTGCTCCAGCTTATGCTTAACGGGCATGCGATCCGGCTGGTGCTCCGCGTAAAAAGCATCCTTCGACTGGGATATGCCGATGTGATGCCGGTAGCCCAGCTCGGCTGCGGCGGTGGCCAGGGCCAGGGTCACATCCAGGTCTGCCACTGCGGGATAGGACAGCGGCAGGAACTGCTGCGAGGTGTACTCGTCGCGCACCGCGCCCCAGGTTATCACCAGGTCAGTGGCCTCCATAAACTTTTGCATCGCGCCGGAGGTGCCCACGCGGATCAATACCTGCGCGCCGAGATGCGCAAGCTCCTGCACTGTGATCGCCGTAGATGGCCCGCCCATGCCAGTCGAAACGGCAGAGACCATCTCGCCCTGCAGCGTGCCGGTATAGGCGCTGAATTCACGGGTGCGGGAGACTTCCCTGGCCTCTTCGAACAGCTCCGCGATCAGCGGGACGCGATCGGGGTCCCCGGGCAGCAGCACGTAGCGCCCGATCGTGCCGGGGGCACACCCGAGCAGGCCATGGCTAACATGTTGTTCTCTGGATTTTTTCACCATATTACCTCCAAACATTTTAAGCTCCAAAAGCTGTGCCTGAAAGGCCCATCGGCTTGCAGTTCCTGGATCTATTACGCGCTGTTTTCCATGTCCATTGTTTCGGTAAAAAGCCTGAAAAATCCTTTGCCCTAACACAGTATATCGAATCCGCTGCAGTTTCCCGCTTTCACGCACCTCGAACAGCTCACCGGTAAAAGAGAAAGCCCCCGTATCCCGGGGGCTTATAGTTATGGTGCCGAAGGGGCGGAACAAACAATAACCACATTGATAATTTGTGCCGGTTTTGGCAAACATTATATACATTACTATTTAGAGGAATTTACATAAGTGCAGGGAAGCCGGATTGGATGTGCTGTCCACAACCACTGTTACTATGGCATCATAATGTCAAGATTGGAGAATAAAATACTGGATTGGTTATGGATATTATGTGCTAGCAGCCTGTGTGAGAATTCTTCCCAAACAGGCAAGATTTAGGATCTCGATGTCGAATTAAATAGTATGAAAAAGTTTAAAGACTATCAACCTAACCAACTAATGCTTGTTCCGATTTGCATGAA
>DUVO01000151.1 GCA_012841005.1 Bacillota bacterium
ATATGCCGGCCCCCTGATATCGAGGGTATAGCTTGTCTGGCGGCGGAAGTGGGCTTCCTGGAGGACAATCCTTACCGTGTCCCCCACTATCTGGTAGACGTCTTCCGGGGGATAAGAGGGTGATGTTATCCCTTTTGACCGCTCCGTCCGGGCAGAAACCCTCCTGGTGCTGAAGTCTGAAGCCCCCTGCAGGTTGACCGCCCGGATTTCAAAGTAGTAGCGGGTGTTGGGCTTTAGTCCCGTCAGGTAAATATAGTTTTCGGAAGTGGCCACCATGAAGCTCATTTCATCCCGGCTGCTGGTACGGCCGTAGACTTCATAGCCCCGGGCTCCCGGTACTTCCTGCCAGGTGAGGCCAATGACGGTGTCTTCGACCAGGAAGATGGAAACTTCCTCCGGGGGTTGGGGCGGCCCAACGTAGAGGAAGGCCCCGGGGGCTGTAGCCTGGGTCCCGTCGGGGTTAATAACCCTGATATCTACCGGGCCGGGGTCATGGGAGGGCGTCATTACTACCAGGGTTTCTTCTCCTTCTTCTTCCACAACGGCGGGCTTGTCGCCAAAATAGACCCGGACACCGGGGTCAAAGTTGGCCCCGGTAATGGTGACGGGCTCCCCACCGGCAGTGTGTCCCTGGTCGGGGTCTACACCGGTAATGGTAGGACCGGTCACGTCTTTGTAGAGGAAACCCTCGGGCAGTACTGTCGCCCCGCCGTCGGGATTGACGACAATAACATCTACAGGCCCGGCCTTACCCGGTGGGCTCAGCACAGCTAACTTGCCCGGGGTTTCAAATTTAACTTCCCGGGCCGGCTGGCCCCCGAAGAAGACGGCAGCCCCTGCTTGGAATTTGGCACCGGTGATGGTGACGGGGGTGTTGCCCGTTGTCCGGCCCCAGGTGGGGTCGAGGGCATGGATCTCCGGTGCCTCTTCCGGGAGGACATACTCGAAACCCTCATCTAAGAGGTCGCTGCCGCCGTCCGGGTTGATTACCAGGACATCTACCCTTTGAGGAACGCGGGCAGGGGGCAGCCAGGCAGTGGCCTGGGTCTCACTTTCCACTTCTACTTCGGTAGCCTGCTGGTTACCGAAGTAGACTGCCATGCCCGGGGCAAAATTTTCCCCGGTAATCAGGATGGGGATGCCCCCGCTTACGGGCCCTACGGCGGGATCGAGGGACAAAATTTGTGGCGGTGCGGGTATTTCCCGGTAGGTAAAGGCCTTTTCCAGGAGAAAAGAGGCCCCATCCGGGTTATAGACAAAGATATCGCAGGTCCCGGGTTCGCCCGGGGGAGTATAGACAATTATTTCGTCGCCGTAGTTATGTTCGTTTACATTGCGCACTTCCAGGCCCTCGTAGGCTTCATTGTAGCCGACGAAGACCCGGACCCGGCCGTCGTCGCCAAAGTAGAAGTCCTGGCCGATGATCCTGATCCTCGTGCCACCGGTGACGGGTCCCTCGTTGGGTATGACCGCTGTTATTCTGGGAATGCTGTCCTGTATTTCCAGGAAATCAAAACCGTCCTTTAAGACAAAGCTTGCCCCGTCGGGGTTGACTACCATTACGTCCCGTTTTCCGGGAGGGCTTTCGGGGGTGCAGGCGACAATAGTTTCCGAATCGACTACTTCCACGTCGGTGGCCGGGGTGGTGCCGAAGAATATCTTGGCCCCAGGGCGGAAATCTTCACCCCTGATTACTACCCTGTTCCCACCGCTGGTGGGGCCGATATCGGGGATGATTTTGGTGATAACCGGCCGGGTTTCCCGCAGCCTGAAGGTTAAGGCCTGTTCCTTTCTGGCCAGGGAGGTGTCGGGATTGACGACGGTGATATCGTAGGTTCCCGGAGCAAGACGGGGGGTGTGGATTTCAATGACAGTTCCCAGTTGATCCCCTGTGACAGTATTTCCCTCCTCGTCCCGGACAGCGACCACCTCTGCCTTTTCGTAGCCGATGAATACTTCTATTACCGGCCCTTCCTTATTCTCCAGATCTCCCGGCTGAAAACCCTGCCCTTCGATAATGACCGGGTTTTCGCTGTAGGCCAGGAGCAGATCGGGGAACACAGAGTTGATCTGGACCGAAAGGCCGGGTTCCGGCAACCTGTAGGTAAAGTAATTCTCGGCAATGGCAGCGGCACCATCTTCGTTGATCACGGTAACCTGAACCTTTACCCCCTCCGAGTCTATTTCCCCGTCATAGGGCGGGGTTTTGGCCCTGATGGTAAGGAGGCTGTGCTCGTCTACAGCGGCTTCTTCCAGGCCGAAGTAGAGGCGGGGGTTGTCAAAGTTCTGGCCCGTTACGGTGACATTAGTGCCTCCCAGAAAGGTTCCCTCTTTGGGTACAAAATCACTTATTTCCGGCCTGCTGGGAGCCCAGAGGAAGTTGATAGCATCGGTCTGCACCGCCTGCCCGCCGTCGGCGTTGGTGATGGCGAGGGTGTAGCGGCCCTGGTTGTATTCGCCCTCTTCTAAGGCCGGGATGCGGAAAACCAGGCCGTCCTCCTTTATTTTCCACTCGTCGCAGGAAATGGTGCTGCCCCTTGGACCGGTGAGGGTGATGGTGAGCTCACCGTCGGCTCCGTCGGGGTGGGGATATAGTTCTAAAGGATCCTCCTGCTTAAATTCCTTCAGGAAATCCCTGCCCTTTACCGTTATGATATTGCCGCCCCGGAGGGAGGCAATGGCCGGCTCTACAGCGTCGATCTCCGGCTGGCTCAGGTAGTAGAAGGGGAGGGCCTGCACATCGCCCTTCAGGTTTGTTACCCGGACCTGGGTCCAGCCCGTCTCGCCGGGGGGAACCACCACCCGGAGGACGTATTCGGTTTCTTCTTTCTGCCAATGTCCTATTTTTTCCATTTCCTGCTCTGGCACTTCGTCCTTCAGCATCAGCTCTACCTGTTGAGCTTCGGTCTCGCCGAAGAAGACCCGGGGGCCGTTGATGGGATATACGCTCTCAATATACACCACATCGCCGCCCGTCCTCTTGACCCAGTTGGGAGTGACAGCCCGGATATCGAGGTCAAATTCGTCCATGACATATTCGTAGGCATTTTCCAGGACCAGGGTGCCAAGGGGATCAATGAGTCTGACATCCACTTTTCCTGTTTGGTGGCTGCTTGTAACTACGGTGAGGTGGGTGCCATCAGTTGATACCTTTAGGTCCGTCCCCTGTTTTATGCCGAAGTAGACTTCCTCGACTAGATCCAGATTTGCCCCCGTAATGGTAACCTTCTGTCCCCCCGATGAGGGGCCGCTTTTGGGGAATAACTGGGCGACACTCATTTCGGTATCCGTGTAAATGAAGCCCCGGACAAGGTAGCTTACTTTTTCGCCGTCTTCGTCCTTCCGCACCACCCGCACAGTGACCGGGCCGGGACTTTCGGCCGGGGGAAGCTTTACCTCCAGCCATTCCGGGGGGAGGATGTCCTGGTCGTCCCAATACTCCTTAAGTCTTGCTGGTGGTTCGATGCCTAGTGATGCCTCAATCGATGCTTGATTCTCGCCAAAATAGACTTCCAGGTTGTCTTTTTCACCAAAATTGTAGCCGATGATATAGATGGGATCAGGTCTATCGGGAGTGTTGCCCTCCAGGGGACCCTCATTGGTCCGGCCTTTTTCCAGCAGTTTTTTGTTAGAATTCATGACGGCCAGGATTTCGGGTTCATCCCAGTGTCTCACCAGGGTGAAGATATCTTCAATTACGGATTCTTCTACTATTATCAGCTTTTCAGATGATCCATCATTAATTGTTGTAGTGATTTTGAGGAAAACGGACAGCGCTCTGCCCGGCTCTTCCTCTGTGGGGGCATTGGCCCTGATTACACCGGAGCTTTCCCACTTGAGACCTTCGAGCTCAGAATCCCCGATTCCCACCTGCACCTCAATACTTTCTACCTTATTCTTCCATTCCTCGGGAATGTTCCACTCTGATACAATTTCCTCTAAGTTGTCTGCTTGCCAATTTGGCAGGTTGCCACCCCGAATCAAGACAGGGATGGGTTCCTCAGGCAGCCAGGGTCCGGTCTTGGGGGTAATATCATAAATTATGGCCGAGGGTTTCTTGTAGAAGAAGGTCTTTTCCGAAGTGGCAGAACTGTTGTCAGGATTTATGACCGTGATATGGACAGGGCCGCCGGCTTGGTAGGGAGGACTTTTGACTACGATTTTGTCTATTTGTACTGATATAATTTCTGCCGGAACGTTATTAAACAACACTTCCGGTAGAATTAATTTATCTCCCTCTTCTGTTTCTTCAAGCTGGGTGTAAAAATCATCCCCTTCTATTGTAACTGTGGTACCCCCGGCAGCCCCCCCTCCGTCAGGAGTAAAATCTCTAATGAAAGGCTGGGAAATTTCAACCAGTGTATAGCGGAAAGGATAAGGTGATTCTACCTCTTTAGTTCCAATTTCCACTATTATATCTTGAATCAAAGCCTCATCTTTATCGTCACTTGTATCCTCGACCCCGGGCCATTTCTCAGTAATAATTACTATCCTATTATCGGAGACTTCTTCTACGGTCTGGGGAATCTTTATATCACTTCTCCTGCTGCGAAAGTAAACTTGAACATTTTCTTTATTTTCTCCAAAGTTGAGTCCCCGGATAATGACCCTGGTCCCACCCCGGGCAGGACCGTTGTTGGGCTCAATGGCAGTTATAATTGGTACTGGTACAGGTTCATCATCTTCCTGTGCCAAAACCGGCAGCCCGCTTCCAAGGATGGTGACCAAAAGCAGTAAAATTATCAGAATAGAACCTAATAGTTTCTTATTTTTCATCTCTGTACCCTCCCAAAAAATTGCTATTTAAAACAGGCCGGGTTCCTAGATCTGGGCCTTTTATTCCTGTTATATCAGCTTCCTTTCCAATCCTTATCCTTGGCCTATTAGGCAGTACCCTTTAGCGGGCAGAAGTGATTGTCATATTATACCTCTGGATTATAACTAGAAATATTCGCCGTTTTAGCCCTGAGCCCTTTCGCTGAAGGGGTTTTTTTATCCAATCTTTACAAATTTGGCGGTAGAGGCAAAAAATAATAAAACCGGGGAGGAATTTGTGGAATTTATACGAATATTTACAATGATACCAGCCATTGGTCATTCCTGTGGGAACGAGACGGCCGACGGGTATTTCCCTTATCGCGACAGATGCCCGGAAGCGAACAGGAGCCACTAGTTTTCCTGGCGGCAAGGGCGGAAATAGCAGGCGGGTGTTGGGACAACAGGAATAACTGGCGATTTTTTTCATAATGATTTAACAAGACATCTCAAAATACTAAGTTGTGGGAAATTATTAAAAGATCCTTTATTATGCAGGAAGTAGGGGTACCGGGGAAGAATTATAATTATGCAAAGATAATAAAAATAGACAACAGGATTATTTATCACTAAAAGAGGAAATGGGAAAGGAGGGCGGATATATTGGATGCTTCAGATTTTGACCTGGGAGTCCGGATCAGGAGCATAAGAAAGCTAAAAAAAATGACGATCAAGGAGGTCGCCGCCCAGGCGGGAGTGACCATTGGGTTAATCAGCCAGATAGAGCGTAATCTGGCCAACCCCTCTGTTAAATCCCTCCGGAAAATAGCGGAAGTGTTGGGAGTTCCCATTGCCACCTTATTCAGCCAGCAGCCCCAGCGGACCGGCCCTGTTGTCCGGAAGGAGGAGTGGAAGGTCCTTGGTTCCCCGGAAACGGGCGTGACCTACAACCTTTTGACACCGGATTTCAACCGGGCCATTGAACTTGTCTATGGTGTCTACGAACCGGGTGCAGTTACGGGTGAGTTTCTCTTTGTCCATGCTGGAGAAGAATGCTGTCATATTTTGGAGGGAGAAATGAAACTGACCCTGGGCGAAACTACATACCTGTTATCGGAGGGTGACACAATCTCCTTTAAGGCGATGACTCCCCACAAGATTGAAAATGCCGGCAACACCCTGTTGCGGGCCTTGTGGGCGATTACCCCGCCGCCTTTTTGAGGGTAGGAACCTGTGATCACTGGGAGGCAATAGCGGTGCATATAGGACATATATATACGACCCAGCCGGGGCTGGGTTTTTATTTTTTCCGAGACACTGGGTCCAGATAGCGCAATGCCTGTCGTTGATTTATCGGGACGGGCCGGGTTTGAAACATGGGGGATAATACTTTGGCGGGAGCAACCAGGAACTCACAATTGACTCTTGCATCAGCATAATGCAATATAACATCTTATATTTTCCTTTGCCTTCATAAGGAGCTTTATTGCGGTTAATCAATCTAACGGGGGAAGTTGTCAAGAAATATGACACTACAGATATTAAATGACTTCAGACAGGGGGAGAATATTCCGGAAGGTGGTGCAAGAAAGAAAATGAATATTCAATATATTATATCAAAAGAATGGCAAAAAAATTGCATAAAGAGAATAAAAATGCTCATACTAGGGAATGGAATAGGGGGTAAAAAGATGATCCCAAGGTCGCTGAGGCTACTGCCCTGGGCGCTGCCTGGCTGGCCGGTCTTTATGTGGGATACTGGGAGAACCTGGATGAGTTGAGTTCCCTCTGGCAACCGGAAGCGGAATACAGGCCGCAGATGAAGCGGGAGGCGGCCGATGCCCTCTATGGCGAGTGGCAAAGGGCAGTGGAACGTTCCCGCGGCTGGGTTAAGCGGGGTTCCCTGTAAAGGGCGGTCACCTCTCCAGGAGGGAATCATTTATCCGGCTTTTTAAAACAGGATAATGATAAGGGCTGGGTGGTCGGTGGAATTTTCCCCCGACTGCCCGGCCTGCATAATAAGTTTGTGGTAAAATATGATGTGGATAGTAATTGAATGCAAGGGA
>DUVO01000116.1 GCA_012841005.1 Bacillota bacterium
GATAAGTCACAATATAATAATGGCAGTCTCAAGCAGGTCTTTGCCGCGGCAATGGAACTTTTGTTACGCTTAACCAGTGCTGCGGGAACAGCTTTCCTGCTGGAAGAAGGAGAGGCCATGAGGCATCTTCTTTCCCGGGGGCGCTTACAGATAAATATCGGCCGGGAAAACCTTTATTTAGTGTTGGAGACCTTCGCCCGCCGGGTAAAGGGACAGGGCACGGTCCAGTTGGGGTCTGGTACCATCAGCCAGGAGGGTGAGGAAACGGTCCTTTATTTTATGGGTGCACCTGTCACCCTGAGGGGGCAGGAGATTGGGATCATGCTTGTTACCAACTGCGACAAGGAGTTTACCCGGGAAGACAAGTATATTTTCAGTCTGGTGATTACCCACCTGGAAAGGATCGTTCAGACTACAGAACCGCGGGAATATAAATTTTTCCTGGATAATAGGTTGGTTTTGCCCGATCTACCGGTCCCGGTGCAGAACCTCCGGTTTTCCCTGGACCTGCGCGAGCTCTTGCTTTCGGTAGCCGATCTCATTGGGGAGACAATGGACTACGATGTCTGCCTCCTCTTTTTGCCCGAGGGTTCCGGGGATTTGCTGCGGACTGAGGTCTTACGGGTAAGATTGCCGGAAGGGGAAGTTCAGCTTGAGTCCCATTATTCCACCGACACCTATTTATTTTCCCTGGTGTATGAGAGGGGGAACCCCCTTTTGGTGGTGGATATCAGTAAGGATCAACACTTTGAGGGTTGGGGGCTGCAGAAGATTGTCTCTTCGATCATGGCGGCACCGATTGTTGATAAGGACGAAAACCTGGGGGTTTTGCTGGTGGGCAGCCAGGTTCCCGGGAATTACGATCAGGACGATTTGAAGACCCTGTGCGCCTTTGCCTACCAGGTGGGAGTTCTCTCGGAACTGGCTGCCAATGCCAACTATTGGGAGGGTTACCAGTACCAAATCATTGAAAGTGTCCCGGCGGCGATAATATCTATTGATAAAAAGGGTTATATCACAACGTACAACAGCGGGGCCAGGCACCTCTTCGGAATACCCGGCAG
Organism: Bacillota bacterium; assembly: GCA_012841005.1. Classification (GTDB taxonomy): domain Bacteria; phylum Bacillota; class DTU030; order DTU030; family DTU030; genus DTU030. Next base: position 1,065 of record DUVO01000116.1, read on the forward strand.
TGAGGTCAAGGGTTACCATTACCGGCGCCTGCTGGGGAAAATTAGAGAAAAAATTGAGTTGGATGAACTGCTCCCGGAGCTGGAAGCAAGAGTAGAGCAGGCCCTAAAAAGGGGAATCCCCTATGAAAAATGGGATCTCCAGATCCCCTGCCGGCGGGGAAAAAGTCTCTTTGTCAATCTCAGTTTTTCCCCCATCTTGGATTGCCGGCGGCGCATACTGGGAGCAACCTTGGTCATTGAAGATGTTACGGAAAAAAGGCAGCTGGAAATCAGCCTCCAGGAAGCAGAGAAGCTGGCTGCCCTGGGAGAACTGGCGGCGGGCATTGCCCACGAGATGAGGAACCCCCTGACGACAATTAAAGGATTTACCCAGCTGATACGCCAGAAGAACTACTCGGCAGAGGAGCTGGCCGGGTACACCGATCTGATGCTTTCGGAAATGGAACGGATGGGGGAAATTATCAGGAGCCTCTTACTCTTAGCAGATACTACCCGGGTGCAGGTGGAATCTGTTGACCTGAATAAGCTGCTGGAACTTCTTCTCTCCCTGATTCATGCCGAGGCTGTACTCAGGGATGTTGAAATCCGGTACCGGCCTTCGCCAAACCTGCCCCCGGTCAAGGGGGATTTTAATGAGTTGAAACAGTCCTTCCTGAACATTGCTACTAATGCCCTCCAGGCCATGACCTATGGCGGCATTCTTACCATCAGTTCCGAGTACCGGGCCGAGGAGGGGGAAGTGTGGATACATGTCGGGGACACCGGCTGCGGTATTGCTCCTGATGATTATAAGCGGATATTCAACCCCTTTTTTTGCACCAAGGAAGAGGGAACGGGTTTAGGCCTGCCCATTGCCTACAGGATTGTCCAGAAGTATGGTGGTGAGATCAATATTGCCAGCAAAGTGGGGGAAGGTACGGTATTTACCATCAAACTCCCAGCGGAAAAGGAAGGGGAAAGCTGCTGATTCCTCTATCCGGGAAAAAAGCCAAGGGGAGGTGAAAAGGATTGCATAGGATTCTCGTTGTTGATGATCAGCTGGGGATACGGCGGTTGCTGGATGAGGTTTTCCGGGAC
>DUVO01000190.1 GCA_012841005.1 Bacillota bacterium
GGCAATTTTCTTTTGGGGGCCCTTTACCTTCGTTCTCTGCAACCTGTGGGCCGCCTTTCCGTGGGAGTTAAGGATATGGCGGTAATTCTTGGTGACATTATCCGGCTTGCCCTACCCATTACCTTTGGTGCTTTTATCATGCCGGTTATGGATACAGTTGATGCGGTTATTGTTCCCCTGCGCCTCCAGGCAATTGGTTTTACCGTCCGGCAGGCGACGGCCCTCTACGGACAACTGTCGGGGATGGCCGTCAGCCTGCTTCTCTTTCCCACTGTCATTACTGCGGCCTTTGCCTTCAGCCTGATCCCGGCCATTTCTGAAGCAGTCGCCTTAAAAAAGGGTAATCTGGTGTCCCGGCGGGTAGAAGAGGCCCTGGGGGTAACGGTTCTGGTAGGGTTGCCGGCCACGGTGGGACTCTATCTCTTACCGACGGAAATCTGTCAACTCCTCTTTCAGACGCCAGAGGCGGGGGGGCCCCTGACTTTTTTGGCCTTTGGCTGCTTTTTTCTCTGCCTGCAGCAGACAACTACCGGAATCCTCCAGGGGCTGGGCCGGGCAAGTGTTCCGGTGCGGAGCATTTTCCTGGGCGCTTGCTGCAATGCTGTATTAAACTATTACTTGACGGTGATACCGGCCCTGAATATCAAAGGTGCTGCCCTGGGGACGGGTATTGGTTTTACGGTAGCGGCACTTTTTAACTTGCGGGCTGTTGGCCATCTGGCCGGGATTAGATTGAGTCTAAGGGATTTATTATTACGACCCCTGGCTGCTACCATAGGGATGGCGGTAGCAGTCAAGGTGGTCTATGCTTGGTTCTGGTCCCATACAGGGGGAAGCCCCCTGGCTGTATTGCCGGCAATTTTGATTGGCGGTGCAGTTTACTTCCTTTTGGCCTTGCTGACCGGGGCAGTACCCTGGCGTTATCTGGCCTATATACCCTTCATTGGGTTTCGAAGGCGTGATTAATAAGTAATTTTAGGGCCCTGGTTTTACCCGGAGTTCTGTTATCAATTCATATTTTTTTGTGACTAAATTGAATATTTTCCGGCAGGGATTTTTCTTTTTTAGAAGAAGCATAACTAACTAAGACTGTTATATTATACCTGAAAGGGGGGCTCTGGCAATAACTTAGAAAGTTATTGGCATAGGCAGCAGTCTGCAAGGGGGAAGATAATATGAAGTATAAATTGGTCGCAGTAGATATTGACGGTACCCTGGTGGGGGAGGATCTTGTCATTAGGGACAACACCCGCCGGGCCTTGCATCAGTGTGTTCGACAGGGGGTTACGGTTACACTGGCCACCGGCCGCATGTTCCAGTCAACCAGGCCCTATGCCCAAAAACTAGGCCTTGATGTTCCCTTGATTACATATAATGGCGCCCTGGTTAAGGATTCGGGGACGGGGGAAATCTATCATCATAGGACGGTTCCCTTGGCGCTGGCCCGGGAAGTTATAAGACTGTGTAAGGAAATGGATCTTATGCTGCATACCTATGTAGATGATGAGTACTATGTGGAAGAATTTAATGACTGGAGCCGTAAGTATGAGGAAATCGCCGGGGTTACCGCCCATGCCGTTGGTGATCTGGAGGATTTTTTAACCCGGGAACCGACCAAGTTCATTATTTCAGAAGTCCCGGAGAAATTGGATAAATATTGGGACGTTTTACGGGAAAGACTTACTCCCCAACTGTATTTAACCCGTTCTCGCCCCATTTTCCTGGAAATTCTTCACCCGGCCGTATCCAAGGTGGAGGGGCTCAAGGTTCTGGGCGACCGCCTTGGCATCGGGTTAGCAGAGATGATGGCTGTTGGTGATTCCTACAATGATGTTGAGATGCTCAGGGCAGTGGGACTGGGCGTTGCCATGGGCAATGCGCCGCCTGATGTCCAGGCCCAGGCAGATTGGGTAACCGCTGGGATAGAAGACGAGGGATTAGTAGTTGCTCTTGAGAAGTATATTTTAAACGAGGCTTATCGGAATGGATGATATATTAGAATTGGAATAGGTTGGAAAGGAGGCGAGGGTATGTTTCTGGAAGCTGATCTCCATGTGCACAGTGTGGCCAGCGGGCATGCCTACAGCACCATACAGGAAATAGCCCGGGAAGCCAGAAAAAAGGGTTTGAAGCTTGTCGCCATCACTGAACATGGGCCTCAAATGACAGGGGCACCTTCTCCCCTCTATTTTAACAATATGTGGGTTATCCACCGTCAGGTGGAAGGAGTTGAGATACTCCGGGGTATTGAAGCTAATATTCTTGAGGATGGTTCCATTGATCTGGCGGAAAGATATCTGCGCCGTCTAGATCTGGTCTTGGCAGGCTTTCATGCTGAGTGTATCGAGCCGGGTTCCGTTGAGGAAAACACCAGAACCATGATAAAGGCCTTGGAAAACCCTTACGTAGATATAATTAGCCACCCGGGGAATCCCCACTTTCAGATAGACCCGGAACAGGTCGTCAGGGCGACAAAACGGCTGGGGAAGATACTGGAGATCAACAATAATTCTTTCCGGGTCAGGCGGGGTAGTTATGAGAACTGCCTGGAAATTGCCCGGTGGGCGGCGCACCTAGGGGTTATGATTGCTGTCAACAGTGACAGCCATTTTACCTATGATGTCGGCGAGTCGGACCAGGCAATGGCCATTGTCAGGGAAGCGGGGGTACCGGAGGAGCTTATCCTCACGGCCAAGGCCCAATGGGTGAAGGAATATATTTGGAAACGGGGTAAACGTCTGGGGGAACATACCACGGCAATTGTATAAAAAGGTGTTGCTGCGGAAAATGTTAGGGGACGGGAGCCAAGGGAAAAATACAGGATATTGGGCGGCTTTTCGGGTAGTGAAAGCGGGGACGGGGCGAAGGGAGCGGCTGGGCACCAGGACGGGGCGGGATAATTTCAGGAGGGGAATACCACTGTATCTTTTTGCCGATTACCATACCCACTCCCAGTACAGTCACGGCAGGGGAGACCTGGAGGGAAATATTAGGGCTGCCCTGGCCCGGGGCCTGGAAGAGGTTGCCATCACTGATCACGGCCCGGCTATGGCCTTTCATTTAGGGGTGAGAAGGGCGGAACAGTTGCTGGAGATTAAAGCCAAGATACGCCGCCTGCAGGCTAAATACCCAAAGCTCCGGATCCTCTGCGGGGTTGAAGCCAATGTCATAAATAGTAAGGGTGATCTGGATGTGCCCAGGGAGATTTTGGACCAGCTGGATATTGTTCTTGCCGGTCTTCACCCCAATATATTTCCCCGCACTCTGGAAAATTTTCGGTTGCTTGCCCTTTATTGGGGCGGTAAATTAAACCGGCAGCTGGACCGTAGCTCCCGGCTTTTTAACACCCGGGCCTTGATCAATACGGTGACAAAATATCGGATTGATATTGTAACCCATCCCGGGTTAAAGCTTTCGGTCGATACCAGGGAGCTGGCCCGGGCTTGTGTGGCCTGCGGTACTGCATTGGAAATTAATTCCTCCCACGGCTATTTGACTGCCGGCTTTGTCAGGGCTGCTGCAGCCGAGGGGGTGAAATTTGCCATCAACAGTGACGCCCACCACCCCCGTGCTGTGGGGGCACTGGGCCCGGGCCTGGCCATTGCCCGCCAGGTCGGTCTTACGGCAGCCGATATCATTAACGCCAGGGAACGGCCGTGAGCGGGATAGCAGCTTTCTTATAGTGTTTTTTGTTGGGCATTTACTGTTCAGTTCCTGGTAAATGGACAGTTCTCATATACTGAACAGCTTAGATGAAAGGAGGTTAGGCTAGGAACAATTACTTATTAGGGAAACAAACAATCAGGACAAAAGGAGGAAAAAGAATGGCCAAGTATATCATGGGTATTGATGATGGTTTGACCAATTCTAAAGCGGCCCTCTTTGACCTGAACGGAAGGGAGATTGCCGTTGCCTCCAGACGTTTTGAAATCAGCAACCCGAAGCCTTCCTGGGTGGAAGGGGATCCGGAAAAATTATGGCAGAATACTGCCGACTGTATCCAGGAAGTCATTGCCAAAGCGGGTATCGACCCGGCAGAGATTGGTGCCATCGGTTTTACCGGCTTTGGTAATGGACTGTTTATCGTTGATGAACAGGGAAATGGCATCCGCAATGCCATCGGTTCCAACGACGGCCGGGCCGTTGATGTGGTGGAAAAACTGAAGCAAGAGGGTGCCTACGAGAAAATATCCGCCCTCAATGCTACCTTGCCCTTTCCCGGCCAGCCCTGTACACTACTTCGCTGGATCAAGGAGAATGAACCGGAGAATTATGCCAGGATTAAGGGGATCCTTCTCTGTAAGGATTTTATTCGTTCGAAGCTGACGGGAGAATTTGTTTCTGAGCACAATGATCTGAGCGGCGGCGGTTTGATGGATTTTGAGAAGGGAGTTTATTCCCGGGAGCTGATGGAGCTTTACGGTATTCCGGAGATGTTCGACAAACTGCCGAAGATGGCCTCTGCCAGCAGGGCGGTTGCTGGCTATGTAACGGCTGAGGCGGCGGCCCGGACAGGACTGAAGGAAGGTACTCCCTGCGGGGCGGGGATGATGGATGTTACCGCCTGTTGTATCGGTTCCGGTGTGATTGAAGAGGGTTATGCCTCCATTGTAGTGGGAACCTGGTCTATAAATCAGGTAATTGCAGACCGGGCCTTGAAAAATATGACTATCAACCTGCATTTTGACCTGCCGGGTAAGGTGTTGGCTTTAAGTGGCGGAGCCACTTCGGCGACCAATTTGGAATGGTTCGTCAACCAGCTGGGTGCCGGTGCGGCCTTGGAAGGGGAAAAGAGGGGGATATCCAAATATGATGTCATTACCGAGGCGGCGGCCTCCATTCCCCCGGGTGGTACCAGTGTGGTATACCATCCTTTCATTGCGCAGCCCAATGTCCACCCCAGGGGGCGGGCAGGTTTTTACAATATTGCCCAAGGCCACACCTTTGCCGATCTGGCCCGGGCCCTTTTTGAAGGGATAACCTTCGACCATAAAATGCATATCGACAATATCTGCCACCATGGGGGAAAAGTTAACGTCGTTCGTCTGGCCGGCGGTGGGGCCAAAAGTGATTTCTGGAGCCAGATGTTTGCTGATGTTCTGGCTGTTCCGGTAGAGGTTGTTACTGCCTCCGAGATTGGTGCCCTGGGCTGTGCCCTGGCGGCTGCCGTTGGGGCCGGTGTGTACAAGGATTATGAAGAGGCCTTTGCCAGGGCGGTAAAAATCAGGGCTACCTTCCAGCCTATACCGGAGCATACTCAAGCCTACAAGCGCCGTTATGAGGACTGGTGGACTTTGATCGAGACAATGAAACCGGCCTGGGAAAAACAGCACCTGGATGAGTAGAGTTTAAGACCGGCGAGATGCCCCCGGAGGGGCATCTTTTTCTTTCCCCGGGCTTATGGTATAATTTTTGTACATTGTAAAGGGTAACCCCGGACAGGTGAATAAGCAGCAGACGGGAATGATCATTATGAAAGAAATCCAGGAGAAAAGGCAATTTGTTATTATTACTGGCCTTTCAGGAGCGGGAAAAACCCAGGTTGCCCATTTTCTTGAGGACATGGGTTTTTATTGCGTTGATAATCTTCCCCCAACCCTTATCCCCAAGTTTGCCGAACTGTGCAATCAGGCGGGGAATAAACTCAGCCGGGTTGCCCTGGTGGTCGATATACGGGGGGGCGATTTCTTCGACCATCTTTTTGCCGCTCTGAATGAACTGGAAGCAGCAGGAACCCATTACCGGATAATCTTTTTAGATGCTTCAGATGAGACCCTGGTCCGCCGGTTTAAAGAAACCCGGCGCCGCCACCCCCTGGCTGCTACCGGTTTGGTAACCGAGGGTATCAAACGGGAACGCCAGCGTCTGGAGGAATTAAAGGCCAGGGCCCATCATATTATTGATACCAGCAGTCTTTCTCCCGGACAGTTGAAGGATGAGATCAGGCGGGTTTTCACCTCGGATTTTATTGGCGATGACTTGCCCGTCACTATTATTTCCTTCGGTTTTAAGTATGGGATACCTTTGGATGTGGATCTGGTTTTTGACGTCCGTTTTTTGCCCAATCCCTACTATATCGAATCCCTTCGTTACCGGACCGGTTATGAAGAAGAGGTCAAGAACTATGTCTTGAAATGGCCGGTAACAAGGGAATTTTTGACCCGTATTACTGATCTTTTGGTCTTTCTTCTTCCCCACTACCGCAAGGAGGGCAAAACCCATCTGCTGGTAGGTATCGGTTGTACCGGTGGACGCCACCGTTCTGTCGTAGTAGCCCAGGAGTTGGCAAGGATGTTGGGACAAAGTCAAAAAAGGGTACTGGCTGAACACCGGGATATTGGGAGAACGGGGGTAGGTGATGAATGAAGTCCTTTTTAAAATGGATGTACCCGGGACTGGGAATAAAGCGCTGGTTTTTTCTATTTCTCGGGGGAGTGGGCCTGGGGAGTTACGGTTTGGCCATGGTCCTTCCTATACCGCTACCCCCCACTTCCCCCCTCCGGGGAATACTCTTTATCGGTCTGGGAATCGTATTGGCCATGGTGGGTCTGCGCCAGACATTCCGGTCCCTCCTCAGCGTCATTTTGCCCCCGGACGAAGAACGTCTTGTGGATGTGATTTATCGCCGCCGCCATTTGGGGAAGGGTCCGAAAATTGTCACCCTGGGCGGCGGTACCGGTTTGTCGGTACTTCTCCGGGGGCTAAAGGAATATACGGGGAATATAACTGCCATAGTAACTGTGACCGATACCGGCGGAAGCTCGGGGCGGCTCCGGGAAGAACTGGGGATTCTCCCACCGGGAGATATCAGAAACTGCCTGGTGGCCCTGGCTGATACCGAACCTTTGATGGAAAGCTTGTTTCAACACCGCTTTCAGACCGGCGAAGGCCTGGCGGGACATAACCTGGGTAACCTTTTTTTGGCTGGATTAACGGAGATATTGGGGGATTTTTCTGCTGCCGTCAGGCAGGCCAGCCGTGTTTTGGCCGTTCAGGGACAGGTCTTGCCCTCTACCCTGGAGAATGTAACCTTACAGGCGGAACTGGCGACAGGGGAAACAGTCATCGGGGAAACTAACATCACCAGCAGGGGGGGGCGGATCCGGCATCTTTCCCTAAA
>DUVO01000023.1 GCA_012841005.1 Bacillota bacterium
GAACGCAAGAAAAACGAAAGGAAATTGCAGTATCTGAGCCACTATGATTATTTGACAGGGCTCCGGAACCGGCACGGATTTGAACATGATTCCCAATTACTGCTTAAGAAATACACCACCGGGATCGGCATAATCGTATGTGATGTTGATGGTTTAAAACTGGTAAACGACACCATTGGCCATGATTTCGGCGACAAACTACTGCAGGATGTGGCTCAAATTATTAAAAATTCGGTCCGGGAAGATGATATTACAGCCAGGGTCGGCGGTGACGAATTTTGTATTGCGGTGCCCCTTACCAAGCCGGGTATAGTGGAAAATATCATTTACCGGTTACGCCAGGAGATCAAGGAACACAACCGGATGAATCCAATCCTGCCCTTGAGTCTCTCCCTGGGTTTTGCCGTAAGCCAAGACCAACGGGTAGACATTGAGGCCCTGTTTAAGGAAGCCGATGACAGTATGTACCGGCAGAAAATACACCATAACCTGAGCACCCGCAGCATTTTTATGGAAAAACTGATGAAGATGGTCGATGAGAAGGGCTACATTAACAGTGAGCAGGTAAAACGCATACAACAGTATGTTTCCCTTATGGCAGCAAACATTGATTTATCGGAAAGGCAATTAGATGGGCTGCTCCTGCTGGCCAAGTTTCATGATATTGGGAAGATCGGTACACCTGACCACATCCTCACCAAACCGGAACAACTGAGTGAAAAGGAAAAGAAGGAAATCGAACGTCATTGTGAGATTGGCTACCGTATTGCCCAGTCGATACCCGGGTTATCCTCAATAGCCGAACTAATATTAAAACATCATGAGTGGTGGAACGGCGGGGGATACCCCCTGAAGTTAAAGGGAGAGGAAATCCCCCTGGAATGCCGTATTTTCTCGATACTTATGGCCTATGACGCGATGACCACCGGGCGACCATTCCGTCCGGCCCTGTCCCACCGGGAGGCAATTGCCGAAATTGAAAAAAATGCCGGTGTGCAGTTTGATCCCGATTTAGTGCCAGTATTTCTCCAATCTGTTGGCATGGGGAGAGCTGGTGCAGAGGATGCAAAAATGCCCATGCCCTAGAATCTTCCTGGGTAAAAAATAATTGTAACCACCCGTGCATTCCTTCCCAAAAGTTGGACAAATGGTCGTTAATGAATTATTCTAAGGCTATCTGAAAAACTCCAGATGAGGTGTACCCTATGGCAGAAATCGAGTTAATCGCCACTGCAACCTTCGGCCTCGAAGCGGTAGTAGCCCGGGAGGTCCGGGCCCTGGGCTATGATGATGTAAAGGTGGAAAATGCCCGGGTTACATTTAAAGCCGATACCAGGGCTATCTGCCGGGCCAACCTGTGGCTGCGCAGTGCAGACCGGGTACTGGTGAAAATGGGGGAGTTCCCCGCCTATTCCTTTGCTGAACTCTTCGAAAAAACAAAGGCCCTCCCCTGGCCCGACTGGCTCCCGGAAAAGGCCTCTTTCCCGGTAGAGGGAAAATCTATCCGTTCGAAACTCTTCAGTGTCCCCGATTGTCAGGCCATCGTAAAGAAAGCCATTGTCGAGAGCATGAAAAAAAAGTACCGCCGGCAGTGGTTCGAAGAAACCGGACCCCGCTATACCATTGAAGTTGCCCTGCTCAAGGACATGGCAACCCTGACCATTGACACCAGCGGCCCGGGCCTGCACAAACGGGGCTACCGCAAACTCTCCGGCGCCGCCCCCCTCAAGGAAACCCTGGCCGCCGCCATGATCCAATTGAGCCGCTGGCAGCCCGACCGGGTCTTAATTGACCCCTTCTGCGGTTCCGGCACCATTCCCATCGAAGCCGCCCTGATTGGATTAAACCTGGCGCCGGGTCTCCAGCGGGAATTTGCGGCGGAAAAATGGCCCAACATCAGCAGCAAATTGTGGCAGGAAGCCCGCCAAGAAGCCCGGGATTTGGCCCGCAGGGACCAAACCCTTCAGATCCGCGGCACTGATATTGACCACAGGGTACTGGGAATGGCCCGCTATCACGGGCGGCTGGCCGGTGTAGACAAATACATCCACTGGCAGCAGCAGCCTGTATCTGAATTGAGGGCCCGGCAGAAATACGGCTATATAATCTGCAACCCTCCCTACGGGGAAAGGCTGGAAGACCGCGCCGCGGTAGAGAATCTTTACCGGGAAATGGGCAGGGTGTTCGGTAACCTGGATACCTGGTCCTTCTATGTTCTGACCTCCCACCCCCGCTTCGAAAAACTCTTCGGCCGGCGGGCAGACAAAAACCGGAAATTATACAACGGTCGTATCCAGTGTTACTATTACCAGTTTTTCGGCCCGCGACCCCCCCGGCAAAAGCGAAACAGTAACGACAGTTCCAGTTAGGCCAGGCCAAACATTTTTGGGTTCCCCGGGATACAACCAGGGAACCCAAAAGAATACTGGCTACCTTTTTCCTTTATCTTCAAAGTATTTCAAGGCCTGTTCCGCTGTTTGTTTTAGTTTTTCCAGTTCTTCATTGTCGCTCCCTTGAGCGGCCACAATTTTCTTGGCCAGATTTCGATACCTGTCCTTAACTTCTTCGGGTGCTGCCGGGACTTGCACAAAACCTAGCTTTTTGAAAATCTCAGGTGTTTCCATTGCATCGGGCAGGTATCTCATTCCAGTAACCCAGGTGGAAAGATCATAGACTCCCCTCTCTACCATCCGGGCCAGATCCTCCAGGGTCAGAACCACCTGGGCAAAGGCTTCCGCCCCGGAACGGAGATCTATTCCCTGGGTCTTGGCCTTCTCTATGCTGTGTTCAAAGCGATACAGTTCCCCTTTAAAGCGAAATTCCACCCAACACCCCCACCGGTCCCAATTGAAATTATATGAATCAACCTGAAAGCGCTTCATGACGTCGTCGAGCTTTCTTTCATAAACCTCGGGGCTGCCATAATACCTCTTCACCGGGAACATTACATCGACACCACCTTGAAATATAGACCTGAAACAACTCTATCTCCTATTTAGTATAAACAAAAATATTCCCGATTATCGAAGTGGCAGCAGGAACTCATACTTCCAGTTCCCGGCGGGCCCGCCGGGGCCAGTCGGGCTCCGCCAGCAGGGCCCGGCCGATCCCGATCAAGTCACCCTTCCCCTGCTGCAGAAGCTCCTCGGCCAGGCGTGGAGTGGTAATGCCGCCGGTCAGTATTACCGGCACCGGGACTACTTCCTTGATGCCCGCCGCCAGGGGAGCGAAGTAGGCAGGTGGAGCCCCGGCCGGCCGGCCGCCGCCCAATCCGCCGGAAATATCCAGGATATCAACCCCCGCCTCCACCAGTTTGGGGGCAATTTGCCGCGCCTCCGCCAGGGTGAAGCCCCCTGCCATATTATCGTCGGCGCCGAGCCGGTACAGGATTGGATACCGGGGACCGACCTCTTCCCTGACGGCAGTGACCACTTCCAGGGGAAAACGGAGCCGGTTCTCCAGGGAACCGCCGTATTCATCCCGGCGCTTGTTGGTCAGGGGGGAGAGGAATTGATTGAGAAGATACCCGTGGGCACCGTGGATCTCCACCGCAGAAAAACCGGCGGCCACCGCTCGCCGGGCTGCGGCCCGGTAAGCGGCCAGCAGTTCTGTCAGGTCGGCTCTGGTCAGTTCCCGGGGAATGCGGCCGCTGACCGGGTGGGGCACAGCCGAGGGTCCCACCGGTTCAGGGCTGCTGGCAGAATTGGAACCGGCGTGGGCCAGCTGGAGGGCCACCCCGGGACCGGCCTCCCGGATCTTTTCTGCCAGTTTTTTTAGACCAGGAAGGAACCTGTCATCATAAACAGCCAGTTGTTTCGGCTTGTGACGTCCCGCGGGTTCGATAAAGGTATGTTCCACAATGATCAGGCCTACCCCGGCCCGGGTCAGGTAATAGTCAAAGTGCTTTTCTGTAACCGCCCCGTCTTCGGTGGCCAGGGAAGATGCCATCGGCGGCATCACAATCCGGTTCCTCAACTCAAGACCCTTGACCGCCAGGGGACTAAACAGCCTGCTCATCCCAACATCCCTCCTCCTTAATTACTCTCGTATTTTACTTAAAACTGGGGCGAAAAATACCCTTCATTAACGGCACTTCCTCCGCGCAGAGCACACTAACGGGACGCTGGAAGTTCGGAAAAGTAATTTTGGAGTCTATTCTTGTCCCAATTCCTGGGGCAAAAAGCCCAGGTAAAGACTGCGCTCCAGCTTGCTGTCCAGAGGGGTCCATTCACCTTCCCCGGCCCGGTGCCTGTGCAGCACCTCGTAAAAGTGATTCATCTGGGCCCCCAGGTAGTCGGCATGGTGGAGGGCAAAGGCATTCATTGTTTTGGGCGGCTCGGGAGAACCCCATTCCCGCTGTCCGTGATGGGAAAGGATCATATGTAACAGTTCCGAAACTAAGGCCGGGGGAAAACCTTCCAACCTGGCTATCGCGCCCTCGACCATCTGACTCCCCAAAATGATATGGCCGAAGAGTTTGCCGTCATCGGTGATTTCAAAATTGAGGGCATGGGCATCATATTCCTTGATCTTGCCAATATCATGGAGAAGGGCTCCAGCCACCAGCAGATCCCGGTTCAGATAGCGGGGATACAGCTTAACCAGGTGCAGGCAGATGGAAACCGTCTCCAGGGTATGTTCCAGCAACCCCCCCACATAGGCATGGTGGATGGATTTGGCCGCCGGGGCATCGGCAAAGGCAATAAGAAATTTACGGTCATCAAAAAAAGAACGGAGCAGTTCTTTCAGATGGGGGTTTTCCAGGCCCTGGATCAGCTCCCGGAGCTCTGCCACCATCTCCCGGCGGTCCTTCCCGGAGGCCCGCTGGAAATCGGCCAGGTTCACCTGCTCCTTTGCCACCGGTGTCAAACTATCCACCGTCAGCTGGGGCTGCTCCCGGTAGGTGCCGACCTGCCCTGTAACCCGTACCAGGGGGCTGGCCTCACAATTACCATATGCCTCCCTGGCCCCCTGCCACATAATGGCGTTTATGGTGCCCGAATTATCCCCCAGCACTAGCCGCAAAAACTCCTCCTCCCCATCGGCTTTGGGCTTCTGGTACCTGTGGAGGCTCTTCTCGATCACTAAAAAAATATCATCAACCCGCTCCCCTACCGCTATTGCTGCCACAAACTTATTCTTCAAGCTTTTCTTCCCCCTGTTTTCGTATTCTTGCATCCTTATTCGACACGGAGACCGGTTTTCCTAGTAATTGACCAACCTTTCCCCGATTTGTTCCCTTTATAAAAGCCTAATTGTCCCCTTCCGGCAACTCTACGCCACCACCATGCAAATCCCGGTAGAGACAGTAAAGAACCATAACACCAAAGGTTCCCACCGGAGCGTAGACAAGAACGGCCAGCAACAGGGAAAACTGCCCCATGGCGTTGACAATAAAACTGGCCAGCAAGTTGATGGCCGCTACCCCCAGAATGTGCAACAAGACCGGTCCGAAATTGGCAGCAACAGTACGTACAGAGCGGTCAAGGGCAGGCAGGATCTCCAGGTCTTCCTCAACCAGGGCATATTCTACAAAGACCAGCAGAACCGCCGCCGCCAGAAAAGCAAGGGCGATGAGGATTGCTCCTAGCGCTCGGGCGATGAAGATGAGGGGCATCAGAAAAACAAGGGACAATATCAACACCAGAACCAGCAACAGCTGCAGGAGGAGAAGGCGCTTCCAGAAGTAACGGCCATGGGCAAAAAAGCCCTGTACCGTCGCCTTTATACCCACCAGACCGTCCTTGAGCAAGCCCAGGAAACCACCGGTCACAAGGCTACCCACCAGGAAGGAAATAACCAGCATTAGTAAGAACGGACCCCCGGTACCCACGATCCGGTCAATAACCTCCCAACCACCGGCACTAGCACTAAAATCAAGTCGCAAGAAGTTAATTTCCGTAACATTGGATATGGAAGGGGGAACCGTAGGTATAGCAAACTTTACACGAAACTGGTCCGGTGGTATTCTCCCCACCCACTCACCCAAAAGGAATAACACCATTAATAATGATAAGAGATCCATCAGAACAGGTACTAACACAAGCCCGAAATTCCGTCGCAATGCCTCCAAGGCCTGAGAAAATGCCAATTTGAACACCTCAATTTCTACTGTTTAA
>DUVO01000336.1 GCA_012841005.1 Bacillota bacterium
AAGGGCAATGTGGTGGACCCGGTGGTCCTGGTGGATAAATACGGGGTGGATGCCATCCGTTATTATCTACTTCGGGAGATTTCCTTTGGCGCCGATGGTTTTTACTCGGAGGAAGCGCTGGTCAGGAGGATCAACGCCGACCTGGCCAATGACCTGGGCAACCTCCTGCACCGGACCCTGACCATGATCGAGAGGTATTTCAGCGGGGTGGTGCCGGCGCCGAGCCCTGTGGAGGCCCTGGATCAAGAGCTGCAGGCGGTGGCGGCGGCGGTGCCCCGGGAGGTACAGGAGGCCATGGAGAAGCTGGAACTCTCCACCGCCCTGGCGGCCATCTGGAAACTGGTGGGCCGGGCCAATAAGTATATCGACGAAACCGCTCCCTGGCTCCTGGCCAGGGAAGAGGCCACCCGCCCCCGGCTACAGACGGTACTGTACAATTTGGCCGAATCCTTGCGGATCATCGGTATCCTTCTGGTGCCCTATCTTCCCACCGTCCCGGAAAAAATATGGGGCCAGCTGGGACTGGGGCAGGGGGTAAGGGCTGTTCCCTGGCAGGAGGCGGAGAATTGGGGGGGCCTTGCCCCTGGTACCAGGGTGCAGCGGGGTGAACCCATCTTTCCCCGGATTGATCCCGAGGAAGCATTAAAAACTGGTAAGGAGGAGAAGAAAGTGATGGAAAATGCCGGGGCCCGGCAGGAACGGATCAGTATTGACGAATTCGCCCGCCTAGACCTCAGGGTAGCCGAAGTGGTGGCGGCGGAGAGAATAGAGAAGTCCAATAAACTGTTGAAACTCCAGGTAGTGTTGGGTGAGGAAAAACGGCAGGTGGTGGCAGGTATCGCCAAACATGTGGAGCCGGAAGAACTGGTGGGGAAAAAGCTGATCCTGGTGGCCAACCTCCAGCCGGCCAAACTAATGGGGATTGAGTCCAACGGCATGATCCTGGCCGCCAGTGATGCCGAGGGTAATCTTTCCCTCCTCACCGTGGACCGGGATATCGCCAGTGGTGCGAAAATAAGCTAGGCAGGGGGCTGGGAGAAGATGCTCATCGATACCCATTGCCATATCCAGGACCGGGAGTTTGCCGGTGACCTGGAGGCCGTTTTAGGCCGGGCCCGGGAGGCGGGGGTTGCCTACGCCCTAGTTGTGGGGAGTGACCTGGCTTCTTCCCAGCGGGCCTTTAACCTGGCCCAAAGATTTCCTCAGCTCTTCGCGGCCGTGGGGGTCCATCCCCATGACAGCAAGGATGCCGATAGTGCCACCTTTGACCGGATCCGGGAACTGGCCGCCCAGGACCGGGTGGTGGCCCTGGGGGAAATGGGCCTGGACTACCATTACGATTTTTCCCCCCGGAAGAACCAGCAGCGGGTCTTTCGCTACCAGATTGGCCTGGCCCGGGAGTGTGGCCTTCCCGTCATCATCCATGACCGGGAGGCCCACGGCGATACCCTAGCCATCCTGCAGGAGGAAAGGGCGGAAGAGGTAGGAGGGGTGCTCCACTGTTTTTCCGGCAGTTGGGAGATGGCCCAGGAGTGTCTCAAAATGGGATTTTACATCTCTGTTGCCGGGCCGGTGACCTTTGCCAAT
>DUVO01000078.1 GCA_012841005.1 Bacillota bacterium
ATAAAGAAGACTAGTTTTAGGTGACATTTTCACTGAATATTGACAGCCTGACGGGGAAGACAAGAAGGCAAGGCAAAACTCTTTTGGGGTTATACTACACAGTATTTGCTGCAAGCTCAAATTCATCCTGAATTTCCTTTCCTTCTTCAGGGGTCAGATAAGATGTGATGATGATTACGATACAAGACAACAAAAATGCCGGCAACAGTTCATAAATATCAAATACACCGCCCAAAGGTCTTATGAGCAACTTCCAGATAAACACCATGCTGCCCCCTGTGATCATGCCGGCAATGGCACCTGCTCTGGTAACCCTTTTCCAAAACAACGAGAAAAGCATAATCGGCCCAAAGGTGGCTCCGAAGCCGGCCCAGGCAAAGGAAACCACTGTGAAAATAACGCTGTTTTCATCCAAAGCAATAATTACTCCCACAAGGGCAATAATAAGCAGCGTAATCCGGGAAGCAAGCAAAACCTCCCTGTCTGTCGCATCTTTTTTTAATATGCCCTGATAAATATTTTTGGAAACAGCAGAAGCTGCAATCAGCAAATAGGAATCTGAAGAGCTAATGGTTGCGGCAAGGATTCCAGCCATCACGACACCGGCCACTAGGGGCGGGAAAAATTCATTGACATTATAATAAAGATATTTTCCGCTGCGCTTTGGGTAAGGAGTGTGGCCGGATAAAGCACGCGCCCTATAACGCCAATGGCAACGGCGGCAGTCAGAGAAATCATAACCCAGACGGTAGCAATTCTCCTGGACATAGTTATTTCGCCGGGTTTATTAATGGCCATAAATTTCAATAATACCTGGGGCATGCCAAAGTACCCCAGCCCCCAGGACATAGTGGAGATGATGGTCAAAAACCCATAAGGAGCTGCCTCACCGAACAGGGCCTGTCCATTTTCACCGATCTGCTGGGCGCCATTAACAACTTGCGGGTGTGCCATACCAAAAAATCAAAAAACCTGGGATTGCTTTTGCGTTGGCTACAACTGCCTCTATACGCCCGGCATTGGCTATGCCAAAAATCAGTACACTGGTCAGAGCAACAACCATTACAATACCCTGCATAAAGTCCGAAGCGCTTTCTGCCAAAAATCCGCCGACAAAGGTGTAGAGTACGACAAATACAGCACCGGCAATCATCATATATACATATTTTGCGGCAAATAATGTGCTGAATAGTTTCCCCACCGTCACAAAACAGCTGGCAGCATAAACACTAAAAAAAACAAGAATAAAGAAGGCGAGAACGTTAAAATAATTTTCTTATCCTCTCTGAACCTATTACAGTTTCGTTCACAAAGGTTTAATCGCTAAAAGATATTGAAAAAGGTGGATATCCCTGAAATATTATGGGTTTGTAAGAAACACCGAATACCTCTGAAGGGAAACCCACCTGATGACATAGATACTATAGTCAAAGGGAAATAGTTTTTGGAGCCAAGGTTTTGCGCCAGGGAGCAGCAGAAAACATGGGGATATCTATGGCGATACCACACTGCCGGACTGCTTTCCCTCCGGCAAGAACCTGGCCTCTTAGCTGCCCAAAGGAAGACCTACTTCACTATGGTTAACCCCTTTGCTAACCTTCCTTGCGTTCATCATCTATACTCGCATTGGCCAGGCTATCGGCCCGCTTATTCTTTTCCCGCGGGATGTGGTTGATTTGGAAGCGGGGAAAATGCCGGATCAGTGCAATAGCCTCCCGGTAGAGGGGTTTTAAGCCGGGGTGTTTAACCTGGTAATCACCATTGATCTGCCGCACTAGGAGCTGGCTGTCACTTAACACCTTTATTTCATCGGCACCATAGTGGAGGGCCTCCTCCAGACCCCGGAGCAGGGCCCGGTATTCAGCCACGTTATTGGTGGTTTCACCTATATATTCGGCCACTTCTGCCAGCACCATTTCCTCCTGGCCCAGAATTACGACTCCGATTCCCGCCGGTCCCGGATTCCCCCGGGCCGCCCCATCTATATATAAGGTTAATGATTGCATTTTTCCTTTCCCACCTTTTCCGGTACTGTACCTTTCTCCGAACCCGTGTCGAGATTGGCTCTACTTAGTCCCCTGGTAATATAGAATCCTACCACAATTGGGGCAAGTCTGCAACCGATCGTTGGTAATTATCTGACTGACAAGATTGGTCGGCAGTGATATTCGGCAGCCCAGGCATAGATCCCCCCGCACTGCCGCAACGG
The DNA here is from genome assembly GCA_012841005.1 of Bacillota bacterium. GTDB lineage: Bacteria > Bacillota > DTU030 > DTU030 > DTU030 > DTU030. Next base: position 2,210 of record DUVO01000078.1, read on the forward strand.
CCTGCCCTTTGTTTATTACACTGAGCCTTTGGTAGAGGTCCAGCCATTTTTCCTCAACCATAGGGAGGAGTTTTTCCCTTTCTGCCGGCAAAAGCTCCAGTTCTTGTTCCAGTTCCCCGGCCTCCCGGGCATAAACTGCCTGTTTTTTGTCCAACTCAGCTTCAAGTTCCCGGAGCACCACCGTTAGTTTTTCCTGCTCTTTCTCCAGGGCTTCCTGCTCCAGCATTAACGCCAGGATTTTTTCCTCCAGTTCCTTGCCCTTTTCCTTGAGGGTGGCTATTTTTCTTTGTATCTGGCTCAATTCCCTGGCACTGGAAGTCTGCCCGCTGTATAAGCGTTTCTCCAGTTCCAACTGCTTTCTTTCATTTTCTCCCGCTTCGCCTTCCTTCTTTCTAATTGCCCTTTCCCCCTCCTGCAACCGGCGAGAAAGTTCCATAAATTCCCGGCGCTTTTGACCCAACCGGGACTCCAGTTCCGTAATTTCCTTTTTTATCCCCAAGTTTTCCAGCTCCCGCCACAGGGATTTTTCCCTGGTGTCAATACACTGTAAATCCCATAGATAATTGATTTTCCCCAAGTTTTCTCCCCCCTATCCAGGAGCAAAACAAAGGACAGGCAAAGGCAATGCCTGTCCCTAGATAACTTGAAATAGCTCCCGGGTATGATGACAAACCACTTCTACACCAGCCTGCCTGGCAGCCAATTCCTCCTGTAAATACTCGGCCAGGGCCGAAACCAGCATTTTTTCCGTCCCCCAGTGCCCGGCATCGATTATTCCTATACCGGCCTCCATGGCCAGGGCCGCATCGTGATATTTCACATCCCCGGTGATAAAAACATGGGCCTTCTGTTTTATGGCATCCCTGAGGAAGGAACCCCCACTACCGCCACAAACTGCTGCCCGGAGCACCCTCTGCTCGGGATTCCCGACCACCCTGACATGGGCGAGGCCCAATTTTTCCTTTACCCTTAGGGCAAGTTCAGACAGGGTAAGGGGCGGGTTGAGCTGTCCGATCCGGCCAAAGCCCAGCTTTTTCCCTCCCCGCTCCAGCCGGTAGAGATCATAGGCCACCTCTTCATAGGGATGGGCTTGGAACATTGCCTCCAATACGGAAGATAAAACTCCCCGGGGAACCACCGTCTCCAGGCGCAGTTCCGCCACCCGCTCCATTTCTCCCTGACTGCCGATAAAGGGATTGCTGCCCGCCAGGGGCTTAAAGGTCCCCGTCCCGGTCGTTTGGAAGGTACAGTGGGAATAGTTGCCGATCCAACCTGCACCGGCCGACGTCATCGCATCCCGGACGGCATCTTCATAACCCTGGGGAACAAAGACCACGATTTTATAAATATCTTCTCGTCCGGCAGGCTTGAGCACATCTACCCCCTGCAATTCCAGCTGCCCTGCCAGCAGGTCATCGGTTCCTCCCGGGGCCTGATCCAAATTAGTATGGGCACAGTATACTGCTAAACTTGCCTGTATTATTTTTGTTACAAGGGCACCCTCGGGCTGATCCCAGCTGAGGCTTTTCAATGGATGAAAGATAAGCGGGTGGTGGGCAACCACCATTTGGGCCCCCTTTTCCCTGGCAGCAGCAACTGTGGTACTGTCAACATCCAGGGCGACCAACACCCTCTCCACCCTCTGCCCGGGAT
>DUVO01000232.1 GCA_012841005.1 Bacillota bacterium
AATTCATGGAGGGATTTGCCAAATATATTTGACTGCCATAATTTGGCCGGGTTATCTTCAAATTCCTCCGTTAAATACTGTACCAGTTCTTCGCATTGCTTTTCCGTTCCCACAATTGGGGAAACTTCAGCCTTGATATCAGCCCTGATCATATGCAAACTGGGGGCACTGGCCCGTAATCTTACGCCGAAACGATTACCATGTCTGACTAGTTCCGGTTCCTCCAGAATCATTTCATCTAACTGGGGTTGAACAATTCCATAGCCGGTTCTTTCCACATCCCGGAGGGCATCGGCAACTTTATCATATTCCCGTTTGGCAAAGGTATACTCCCGCAGTAATCGCAAGAGATCAGCTTCATTGGCCAGCGGGGCTCCGGTTATTTCTTCCATTACCTTATAGAGGAGACCTTCTTGCGGGATTATCCTTATGCGCCCAATACCACTGCCGAGATCTAAAGCAGCTAAAATCGCATTGCGAACAAAATCATAGTTCTCGAAAACATCAATAGCCTGATCAATATCCCGGACCCGTTTAATCCTGGACACTGCCTCCTGGGTGGCACCGGTAAACTTTTGCCGCAGCCAATGATCGGTGTCCAGAGTTTCCACCCAGGCAGGCAAGTCAACATTAACTTCACCGACGGGGAATTCATACAGTACTTCCTGAAGGGTTGTATAAATATCATCCAGGGACAGGCGGGCGACGTCCATGGGAAGGACTGGTACCTGGTAGCGTTCTTGTAATTCCTCGGCCATAGCCCTGGTTTCCGGTGCCTCGGGTAGTACGGAATTGAGGACGATTACATAGGGTTTTCCCAATTCCTGGAGTTCTTCGATAACCCTTTGTTCCGCTTCCTCATAGTTTTCCCTCGGGATCTCAGTTATTGTACCATCGGTAGTTATCACTAAACCGATGGTTGAATGCTCGGAAATAACCTTTTTTGTTCCTGCTTCGGCCGCCTCCTGAAAGGGGACTGCTTCTTCGAACCAGGGGGTTTGCACCATACGCGGTCCTGCTTCTTCTTCATAGCCAAGGGCCCCCTGGACACAGTAACCGACACAGTCTACCATGCGAATCCGGAGGGTGGTGTTTTCCTTTATCGTCACTTCCACGGCTTCTTCGGGGATAAATTTTGGTTCGGTTGTCATAATTGTCCTACCGCCACCGCTCTGGGGCAGTTCGTCCAGGGCCCGTTCCTTTTCCGGCCCATCGGCAATATTGGGTAATACCAGTAGTTCCATAAAGCGTTTGATAAAGGTGGACTTTCCCGTCCGGACCGGACCTACCACACCGATGTAAATATCTCCTCCAGTTCGTTCCGCAATATCTCGGAAAAGATCAAACTTCTCCATACTTTCTTCCCTCCTCTCCTTGTTATCTTATTACTACTTTCCTCTGCCTGATTTTAGAACATTATGGTAGATAAAGTGAATCAGTCCATCTCCTCCCTCCCCACGACTCCTGTAGTAAAGGCAAATCCTCCCATACCCCGGTCTACCATCTATGTGGGAAAGCCGGGATTAAAAGGGTGCATATCATAGAAACCACTATATGTATATTTAGACAAACTCTACAATATGACAATTAAGTAGACTTCCATCATTCCGAAGGGGCAAGGAAAGAAAAAAACGGCCCTTTACAGGCCTCTTTTCTAATTACGCCTCCTCATCCGTAGGCGGAGAGGGGTTCCGGTAAAATTGTATCCTTCCCTGATTTTATTCTCCAGGTAGCGGAGGTAAGAAAAATGAATAAGCTTGGGGTCATTGACAAAGAAGAGAAAAACCGGAGGTTTAACGGCTACCTGAGAACTATAGTATATTTTTCCTTGTTTTCCCTGCCGGGCAGTTGGGGGATTTAAGTCCAAGGCTTCATTTATTAACCGGTTGAGCTCAGCCGTTGGGATAAACATCTGCTGCTGTTGCGCAACCAGGTCGATTAAGGGTAGTATTCTCTGCACCCTTTGCCCTGTATGGGCCGATACAAAGATGACCGGGGCATAGGAAAGGAAGGGAAGTTGATGGCGAATCTCCTTTTCATACTGTCCCAGGGTCCGTTCATCCTTTTTAATAAGATCCCATTTATTAATGACCAGTATGAGGCTACGTCCGGAATCGTGGGCATAGCCGCCGATCCGCTTATCCTGTTCCGTTATCCCCAGGGTAGCATCTATGACTAGTAGGACAATGTCACAACGGTCCACAGCCCTGAGGGCGCGGAGAACACTGTATCTCTCCGTTGGTACTGTAATACGGGCGGGGCGGCGTAGACCAGCAGTATCAATAAGGAGATATCGCTTATCTCCCCGCTCCAGGAGGGTATCGATAGCATCTCGGGTTGTACCCGGCTCCGAACTGACGATGAGCCGCTCCTGACCCAAAAGGGAATTGATAAGGGAAGATTTTCCGGCGTTGGGCTTACCTACAACCGCAACCTTGATAATATCTGCTTTTTCTATTTCTTCACCTGTGTCCGGTGGGAACAGAGAGACAATGGCATCTAGCAGCTCGCCGATATTTAGGCCGTGGATTGCCGAAATAGGTATGATGTCAGGTAATCCCAGGCTGTGAAACTCCCATACTTGTGGTTCCATTTCCCGGTTGTCGATCTTATTTACGGCAACTAGAACCGGTTTATTGATGGGCCGCAATAATTCTGCAATATCCAGATCCCCTGGCTGCAGGCCTTCCTTACCGTCCACAACAAATAAGACCACATCGGCTTCTTTGATGGCTATTTCCGCCTGAATACGGACCTGGTGCTGGATTGTATCCGGGCCCTTTACCTTAATACCGCCGGTATCGACAAGGATAAATTCCCTGCCACACCATTCCATCTGGCCATAGAGTCTATCCCTGGTCACACCCGGTTCATCCTCCACAATGGCAACCCTTTTTTGCAGGAGGCGGTTGAACAGATTTGACTTACCTACATTTGGTCGTCCAACAATAGCTACCAGCGGTTTTTCCAATGCTCTTCACCCCCCTTTACCAGCAACTTTACAACATCAGTGGGACGGGACACAATGGCAACGTCAACTCCCAGTTTGCTGCCAAGTTCATCTATACTCATACCATCGAGAAACACATCGGCCCCCCTGCGCAGTATTGCCTCGGGGAGAAATAAGATGTTACCCAAATTCCTATCCTGGAAATGTTGTAGCAGATCAGAACCGGTAATAAGACCGGCGACGGTGACGGAAGGGCCGAAGAAGTTATTTGGTACTACTTCCACCTGCACAGCCAGGTTTTTGATTTGCCGGAGCCGGTCAGCCAATTTATTAATCGCTCCGGCCGCAGATACCCCCGTGGCCAAGGTGATTGCCAGGGGTTCCTTTAGTGAACCGGGCAGGGAGAGACGAGACAGATCGTCATAAAACAAGCGCAGGAGGCCGACACCATTTTCCAGTTGGGGAAAGTCATCATAATGTTCCCGCTCCGGAAGAGGTTCCCCTGTAAGGACATAAAATTCATCGGCGAGATATAAAAAAGTGGAACCCAATTCTTTGCGAAGCTTTTTTTGCCAGCCTTGAGCCCAGCCTATGACTCGCCGGGCTTGTTCCCGGTTGTACCCTTGCAGGGGATAAAGACCCCGGCGATGCCTGGTAAGGCCCACCGGGACCAGGGCCAGGGAGCGGGCATAAGGCCAGTATTTTACCAGATCACTGATGGTCTCCTCTAAGTAAAAACCATCATTTACACCGGGAATTAGTACCACCTGGGCATGAAATTCAATTTCAGTTTCTGCTAACCGCTGCAATTGATCCTTTATGGCCTCGGCTCCTTTATTGCCCATTAATTTACATCTAAGATATGGATCGGTAGTATGAACGGAAATATAAAGGGGGCTCAACCGCTGCTCAATTATGCGAGTTACTTCTTCAGACCCCAGGTTGGTCATGGTAATAAAGCTGCCGTCGAGAAAGGAAAGGCGATAGTCGTCATCCTTTATATAAAGGCTACGGCGAAGCCCCCGGGGCATTTGATCAACAAAACAAAAAAGGCAATGATTCCGACATTCTTTCAAAGTGGTAAAAACTTTGGAATTGAATTCTAGACCCAGGTCTTCATCGTATTCCTTTTCAATCTCGAATATATATTCGGCACCTGATTTTTTTCGGATATGAAGATTAATAATCTCCCCGGCCACAAGATAACTGTAGTCTATTAAGTCGCAGGGCTCTTTATCATCAATTGCCAGTAGCAAATCACCTTCTGCAATTCCCAAATCAGCAGCGATGCTGTTTTTAGCCACACTGCTGATGGGGATACCTTTTCGACTTGTCCTTTTATCCATACCCTTCGCCCTTTCCCTACTTTTCTTTCCCAATTATCCTATATCTTCTGGATAGGGTCAAGGGTGTCATTTTTGGTGTAATCTGCCCTCTGGACCTGGGCAATGGTGGCCTGCACAAGTTCCAGCAGCCGGTTATAGCTGAGTCTGATTCCCAGCGCTGCCAGGGGTCTGCCTATAGTAACTAAGCCCAGTTTTCGGGACAGGAACCCTCCTATTCTGGTCAAGCAGTGGATACAGACAAGGGTATCTACCAGTAGTATTTCCCTGGCTGGATAATTCCATATTTTTATTAAACTGGCAATGATCCGGCGGATCATAATTCTATCAGGTCCCAGGCCCAGGGTATAAACCTCATTTCCCTCCCTATCTGTACCCATAAAAAAGGGAGTACCAATCTCCCAATTTTCCGTCCGGTCAAACCGTTCTTGTATTTCCACCTCCGCAAGGGTTGGAATCCGGTCCCAGGGAAGTTTTTTTAAGTGAATGGCTGCTGCAATTACCGAAGAATGGGCACTGCCATAACAGTAGTACACTATTTTCAAAGCTAATTCCCCTTTCCAAGGAGATGCTGTTAACCTTTTTGTTGTTCCACCAACCTGACCAAAGCAAAATAAATTCTGTTGATCTCAAGGACAGGAAAAAACCTGGGGCCGGCGATCCGCCCAAGACTGCAGAAGAATAATGTTCCCCACTGCCACCTGCCCGCCGACAGATCCGTATCAACCAGGGCAAGTTCCCCTTTGCCCCCTCCCAATACCCTGGAGACACCAGTCACTACATTTTGGAGAATGGTGGAATCAAATCCCCGTGGGAGAAGGTAAACCATATTTCCCCGATTATCTATGCCGACAGGATAGATAATCCCTTTTTTTGCCCTCTTCCAGGCAAAATAGCTGGCAATTTCAAATATAGCCCGGAGTGATGGTTTCCGGTCTGGTGCCAGCAATCCCAAATGAATTGCCGCTGCAGTAACAGCGGAAAAGGACGGGTGCGGACAGTGGTAAATCACATGCATTGCCGGCTTCCCACCCAAACAGAGTATCAGACCTTATGTGCTAGGGTACCCGCTTTTTGCTCTGGCTTATACAAGGCAGGAAAAGCCTTCTGGAGGATAAAAATGACCTGCCTTCCCATCACACTTCCAGCCGGGAAAACAGGCCCAAACAAAAAATACTAACTGTCATAGGGAAAATTAGCTAGCGCAAGGCCAGGGCATCCACAGAAATACCCCGGGCTTTAAGCCAGGCGGCAGTTAATCCCGTTACTACAACGGGAGTGTTGGCCATGGTAACCGGTGTTTTATTGCCGGTCAGGAGCAGGATCATCCTCAATTCATTTATTAGAGTCATGATTCTCTCCCGCAATTTTTCTTCTCCCCCCTGCAGCAAAAGGCGCAAGCAAAGGCCGGCAATACCGACTGCTTGGGCACCCAGGGCTAAGGATTTGGCTATTTCGATGCTGTTTTGAATGCCACCGGAGGCAATCAAGACTATATCGCAGTTTTTGAGACCAGCGGCCGCTTCAACCAAACTGACGGCTGTCGGAATTCCCCATTTAACCAAGCTCTGACCGAGGGTATCTTTACGGCGGGCTTGTTCGATGGCAATAAAATTTGTACCGCCCCTGCCACTGATATCGATTCCCCTGCAACCGGCCTCTGCCAGGGATAAGGCGTCTTCTCCAGCCATACCGCAACCAACCTCTTTGACGATCACCGGTACTGGGACTGCAGCAACAATGGCCCCAATATTATTGCGTAAGCCCCGGAAATCCCTTTCCCCTTCCGGCATCACCAGTTCCTGGGCGGGATTTAAGTGTACCTGGAGAATATCAGCATCGATCATTTCCACCGCCCGTAGTGCGTCCTGGGGCCTGGTATGGGCACTAACATTGGCCAGAATGACGCCCTGGGGATTTTCTTCCCGCACAACCCGGTAAGTATCTTCCAGATCGGGGTTTTCGAGGGCTGCCGTTTGGGAACCGACTGCCAGGGCAACTCCAGTTGCTGCAGCGACACGAGCCAGGGCTGCATTTATCCCTGTAACATCCCGGGCCCCGCCGGTCATGGCATTTATGATTATTGGAGCCGAAAGAGAAAGGCCGAGAATAGAGGTTGATGTATCAACCTCTTCCCAGGCCAGCTCAGGTAAACAGCGATGTATTAGATGGACATCTTCCAACCCCGTACTGCCAGGTCCAGGGGGCAATTCCAGGGCATGCTTGATGTGGGCTAATTTTCTTGAAGAGCGCAGGGTAGGATTACTCTTCATCATCTTCGGCTATTTCTGCCTCTTTCTCCTCCAGGATTTCCCCTAAAACTTCGCCAATTTTCATACCGCTGGCAGTGTCTTCTTCTCCTTGATAATTAGTATACTCTTCTTCTGCCTTTTCTTCGGCAACATCTTTGATGCTCAAGCTAATCCGCCGGTCCTTTTCATTGACATCCAGGATTTTTACCTTAACCTTTTCCCCGACTTGAACAACTTCACTGGCTTCGGCAACCCGGTGGTTTGCCAGTTGAGAAATATGCACCAGTCCTTCAACCCCGGGTTCCAATTGGACAAAGGCGCCGAAACTGACGATGTGGGTTACTATTCCTTCTTGAACTGTGCCGACGGGATATTTATCCGCTACTCCTTCCCACGGATCGGGGAGAACTTGTTTCAGGCCCAGGGAAACCCTTTCCCGTTCCCTATCGACACCCAAAACCATAACTTCTATTTCGTCTCCTTCTTGCACAACTTCCGATGGATGTTTCACCCGGGCCCATGACAGTTCGGAAATATGCACCAGGCCTTCAATACCACCGAGATCAACGAAAACACCGAAGTCAGTCAGTTTGGTTACAATACCCTTTCGAACCTGGTTTTCCGCCAGCTCCTCCCAGAGGGCGGCCCTCTTTTCAGCCAGTTCTTCTTCGAGTACTACCTTCTGGGATACAATTACCTTATTCCGAGTCCGGTCTAATTCTATTACCCTTACCCGCAGGGTTTGACCAACGTATTTTTCCAGGTTTGGTTCATAGCGTAATCCCACCTGGGATGCCGGTAAAAAGGCACGCAAGCCCACAAAAATAATCAGTCCGCCCTTAACAACCTGGAGCACTTCACCCTCAATAGGAATACCTGTTTCATAAGCTTTAGCCAATTCAATCCAAGCTTGCTCGTGTTCAGCTTTCCTTTTGGACAGGAGGGGGTTTCCCTCGCTGTTTTCCACCTTCATTACATACACATTTATCTCATCCCCTACTGCGACCACATCTTCAGGGGAGGAAGTCGGCTTATCGGTGAGTTCTTGCAGAGGAATTATACCTTCTGACTTGTAACCGATATCTACCAGGACCTCATCATTGTCTATACGGACAACTTTTCCAGATATTATCTCGCCTTCCTGGAGTGTCCGTAAAGTGCTGGCATACATGTCCTCAATATTTTGTCCTTCCGGACGCTGATAATCCGTCATAACCCTTATTACCTCCTCAATGGTGACATCGGGGGTTGAGGCTCCCGCTATAACCCCGATTCTGTCTTTATTTTGCAGCCACTCCCGGCAGAGTTCCGCTGCAGTTTCAATATGATAAACAGGGACACCTGTTTGCCGGCATAGTTTGACTAGTTCCATTGTATTGGAACTGGTGTGGGCGCCAATAACCACCATAACATCTACTTCTTTGGCAAGCTCTAAGGCAGCCTCTTGTCTTAAGCGGGTGGCCCCGCAGATAGTTGGGTATACTTCCAGTTCCGGGGCCTTATCCTTTAACACTGCAACTACTTTCCGGAAATTATTCTCGTTTTGCGTTGTCTGAGCCAATACACCCACCGGATTAGTAAAATGCAGTTCTTGCCCTTCGGTTGGATTTTCGACAACTACCGCTTTGTCGCCAGACCAGCCACAGATGCCGATTACTTCGGGATGACCCCGTTTCCCAACAATAACAATATCCTTTCCCTCCTGGGCCAATGCGGCAGCTATTTTTTGACATTTTTGCACAGAAGGACAGGTCCCGTCAAGAATAGTGAACCCCCGCTGTCGTGCTTCTGCATAAACTTCTGGTGGTGCACCATGGGCCCGGATGACTAAAATCCCGGGGGGAACCCCTTTCAACCCTGACAAAGGTTCAATGCCCTTTTTTTTCAGGTCCGCAATAACCCGGGGGTTGTGAACCAGGGGACCCCAGGTATACACAGGACCCTTTTCCCTTTGAACAGCCTTTTCTGCCAGGTCAAGGGCACGCCTCACCCCGGTACAGAAACCGCTGTGTTGTGCTATTTTGATCTCAGAAAACTTAATCACCCCTTTACCACCAACCTATTTGGCACTGAGAACTCCTTCTTACAAAATTTGGCCTAATCTTATCCTTTTTCGTTATTGAACTGGTAAATTCCTTCTGCTGTTAGAAAAAAAGCAGTTGAGCCTGTCCTCCTGCCGGTGCATAATTGCCCGGTGCGCTGGTGGTTCTAGTATTGTTTGCTATTAATTAAGCAATGATGCGATTTCTGCCATAATCCTTTTCCCGGCTTCCTCTCGCTCCCTGCTTTCGGCAGTAAGGAAAAAAGGTTTTCCGAATTTTACCACTAATCCTTTTCGACCCTTTCCCATTATGATACCTGCGGGTAAGATCGGTGCCCCCGATTTAGTTGCGAAAAGTACTACACCCGGTTGGGCTTTCCCCAATCGGCCTGTTTTACTGCGCGTACCTTCGGGAAACATTCCCAATACCTTGTCCTCCTTGAGAATGGCAAGTGCCTGTTTGATGGCGGATCGATCAACAGCATTTCTTTTTACGGGAAAAGCCCCCAGGAGGCGCAGGATTGAGCCAAAAAGCGGATACCGAAATAATTCGACCTTTGCCATGATGTTAACCTGGCGCGTCATTGCTGCTCCTAAGATGGGTGGATCCCAATAACTGGTATGATTGGCAACAACGATAAGTCCACCTGCTTGTGGAATATTCTCAACTCCCTCCACCACCCAGCCTTTGCAGAGGGAAAAATAAAGGCGTAAAACACCCCGCACCAGGAAGTAGAGCATTACCTTTCCCCCCTTTCAGCGCAAAGGTGTATAATTTGCGTAACAATCTCCTCAGGCGAAAAACCTGTTGTGTCAATACAGATGGCATCACTGGCCGCCTGCAAGGGGCTGTCCTTTCGCTCCTGATCTAATTTATCTCGTTCAGCGATCTCCTTTTTGATTTGTTCCAGGGTTGCCGGGAGACCCTTGCGCTGCAGTTCAATATAACGGCGTCTGGCCCTTTCTTCCAGGGAAGCCGTTAGAAAAATTTTAACGTCGGCCTCCGGCAACACAACGGTACCAATATCCCTTCCATCCATAACAATGCCGCCGCCGGCTGCCTGTTCCCTTTGTATTCGGACCAGTTCCCTGCGTACTTCGGGAACCAGGGCCACACGGGAAACCTTCTGGCTGACCTCCGGCAGACGAATTAAAGCAGAAACATCCCTGCCGTCCAGGAGAATGGCTGGGCTTCCAACATTGTTTGCCACTGGAAATTCAAACTTGCTTTGCGCCAGGAGTTCCATGAGGCCGGCAGCATCATCACAGTCGATCCCGGTTGTGAGGGCTTTTAAGGTCAGGGCCCTGTACATTGCCCCTGTATCAATATACTTAAGCCCGAGTTTAGCAGCTACCATTTTGGCGATGGTGCTTTTACCAGCTCCAGCGGGGCCATCTATTGCTACAACCAAGCTGTTGGGATTATTTTTGCGCATTCTTCCACCACTCCCAATGTAAGCATGGAGTAAATTCCTTTACCGAAAAGGCTATAAAAAATAGAACCTGCTTGTCCAGAATAGTCTTAGCGGGATAACCCCGGAGTGGCGGTATTATCAGTACCGTCCAGGTCGGGGCGCAGGGTGACCGCATCCTTTAGGTAAACATGTTGAATTTCTTTCTGGGAAAGGGAAGTATTAAGTAATACCAAGACCCGAATACAGCGGGGAAGGCTGCCGGGGACAGGTATTTCATTGGCACAGAGCAAAGGAACCTGGTGCCAGCCAATCTGACGGGCGGCGGCAGCCGGAAAAGCTGCATCTAAATCGGCTGTTACAGTAAACAAAACGGCAGCCACATCTTCCAGTATAATATTATTCCTTTCGTTTATGGCCTGGAGTAATTCTTTTGTGGCAGCAAGGATCGCCCCTTTTTCATTTTTGTCCACTGTTATGGCTCCTCGTATTCCGCGGACCGGCATTTACCACACCCCTATTTACGATGATTGATTTAACTTTACCTTCCCCAGGCTTTCCCGGCTTCCCCAGGTAGTAACCTCCTGTCCAATGAGGGGACTCAAAACCCCCGGAGATACACTGGTAACCTGGAAGGTTAGAGGACGTTTATAAAATGAACCATCGATGGAAATCTCTTCGTCCTTATTTACAATTATTTCTATTTCTGCTTCCTGGAAATTAGTGATTCTCCTTTGACCTACCATGACATAGGCATGACGAAGGGCCTGGTGGCCAAGGATCTTGAGCTTGATCCTGGCGGTTTCCTCCCCTACTTCCCCTACGGCCATTACCGGGAGTGGTTCTAGCGTATCACCAAAGCGAGTATAGAGCCAATGCTGTGGTTGGGGATAACTGAGGACAAATTGGACGGTAACTACCAGGAAGAAAGTTCCCAGAAGGGAATAGAAGATAACCCGTTCAACCCAGGCCGCAAGCTGCAGTAATTTTTCTTCCGGTGAAACAGCCACCTTCCCCCCTCCTTTTCCTTGGGTTTTCCCTATGATATGCCATGAGGGGGGGATTTATTCCAGGACTGGTCAGGGGCTGTTCCCCGGTTACTTATCTTCTCCTGGGATTCTGCAAGGAGTATATGAAGGAACGGAGCTCAGTGTTAAGTTTAAATAGAAGTCTTTCCAGCTGGTAACGACTGAGGTCAAACTCCTCTGGTTCCATAACCTCAACCTTGCGAAATTCTTCCCGCATAATAAATCTTACTGCTTCTTCAAGGGAATCGATGTTCACCACAACTTCGGCCGGCGCAAAAGCAACTTCTGTTCCCAGCTCTTCATCATAAACCCTGTAGATATCGTGGGAAAGATCTACATCTTCAATGGTTACCCCCTGCAATGGAACATTGCGGAGAAGGGCAATTTGCTGTTCCCTTGTTTCTTCCGCAATCCGTTCCGTATTTTTGCCACTCCAGAAAAGAAAGCGGCCCGGTTTAACTGTTCCCCGATAATCAAAGCGGAACTTGAGTCTGATCTTGTTTCTTAGCTTTTCTTCTCCCATTAGCACGTTCCACCTCCCTTTATTCCCTGTAAAACCAAAAAGCCTGTAGATTGTCCCTGTGATTTGGAGGTGTTAAGAATGATCTATAGCATAAATAAAAGGGTTCTAATAACTGTTCCCTACCGCTCGATAGGGAACTATATCACGGATCTAATACAGTTATTCTCTCCCAAAAGGATTATTCCTGCCGGAAAAGGTACTATTTAAGCTGGGCTATACATTGATGATTAAAGTCTTAGGATAACCCCCTCCTGTAGGGAAAGAAACATAGATGATCCCACCGTGAGGAAGGGAAATATTCCAAAAGGCTCCGGATCCCCTATTCAGCCAGTGGCCCAAAAGAATGCGAATGGGACCGGCATGGGTGACCACCGCTATTGTACCTGTCGAATTATGCAATATTATGTCGTTCCAGCTCTTCTTGATTCTGTCGCTTAATGTCGAAACATCCTCCCCTCCCGGAGGGATAACCTTTTCCGGCCGGGTCAACAGGCATTGGGCCAATTGGGGATATTTTTCTTGAATAGCCCCAAAGGTTAGTCCTTCCCAGGCACCAAAGTTGAGTTCCCGTAAATTTTCTAAGGTAGTTACCCGTTTGCAGCCCACCTGTTCCTGGATTATGGCCGCAGTTTCCCTCGCCCTTCTCAGATCACTGGTGTAGATATGGGAAATTCCTTCTGCCATCATTTTTTGAGCGGCAACCCGTGCCTGTTGCCGGCCCATGTTGTTTAGGGGAATATTGCTATGGCCCTGGTACAGACCCCGCGCATTCCAAGGGGTTTCACCGTGACGTACCAGAAAAACCCTCAGGGACTCCTTAAGGGCGAGATTACCCTTTTTCCAAAGTTCACCTAACATGCCCCGTTTTTCTCAGCGCAGCCGACACCGGCTGAGGGACTTTAATTCCAGGGGAATCCCGGCTGCAACTAAATAGACCTCATGGGCATTGGCTGCTATGGCACAGTTGGCCCGGCCCAGAAGGTCCCGGTACAGGCGTCCCAGGGGTGTAGGTGGAACCAGGCCCCAGCCAACTTCGTTGGATACAACAATTGTGTTGGCAGGAGTTCTCCTTGCTGTTGAAATCAGTGCATCAACTTGCTCCCACCCTTTTTTTTCGAGGCTTGGATCCTGAGACGAGGTGAAATTTTCCTCTGCAAGGGTGCCGCCGGTTAGGTAGTTGGAGATAAGGAGGGCAAGACAATCGATTAAGACCACCTTGCTCTTGTACCCCACCGCCGATAGGACTGCAGCTACCTGAAAGGGTTCTTCAACAGTTTTCCAGGCAGGGGGACGGCGCTGGCGATGTAGAGCTACCCGTTTCCGCATTTCCTCATCCCAGGGCTGACAGGTGGCAATATATGTTACCATATCCCCTCCTCTCTGCATTGCTAACTCTTCAGCAAAGGTGCTTTTCCCACAGCGCGCTCCTCCGGTGATCAATGTCAGGGTTCCGTGACCGTTCATTGTGTCGATTCCTCCCCTTCCAAAAGCCTGAAGATTTCTTCCTCTTCCTTAACCTTGATTACTCCCAGGGCCAGTAGGCGCCGGTATTCCTCTAAAGCTTTGCCACCGGTATAATCCCTTTTTTCCATGGGGATCCGGTCGATGACAATTACCTGCTGACCTCTGGCCGCTGCAGCCTGAAGTGCCTGCAAGTTCTTTATATTCCCTTCCCCAAAGGGGATCGGGGCTAAAATTACCCGCTGGGCCTGGGCAATGAGGTGAAGATTTCGGCGATGGTCCTCCTCGGTCAAGGGAGAAAAGGGTGGGGCTTCGACTATGGGAATACCTAATATCTTAGCCTGCTCCCAATCACTGTCGCAGATATTTAATACGCCGGCTGTAACCTGGTATCCGGCATATACCAATTCACCCATAAGGGCAGCGGCCATACCGCCACCGCCCACCACATGAACCCTGATTCCCTTTCCTCCCTGGGCAGGGACAGTATTCTGGCTGAGCACGGTAATCTGGGGACGTCCATGCAAGGGGTGGCGTCTTATCAGAACCCTGGAACCATACACTGCGGCAATATTCTCGCTGGTAATAAGCTCTTCCGGCGGGCCCAGTCTATATATCTTCCCTTTTTTAAGTAACAGCAGGTGGTCACAGTATTCAGAGGCAAGATTTAAATCGTGAAGGACCATGATTACCGTCAGGCGAAAATCCTTGTTCAACTGCCTCACAATATTGAGGATTTCCGTTTGGTGATTTATGTCCAGGTGGGCCATGGGTTCGTCCAATAGCAAAATTCTTGGTTCCTGGGCTAGGGCCCGGGCAATGGTAACCCTTTGCCTTTCCCCGCCACTTAGTTGGGTAACAGGCTTTTGGGCCAGGTGGGCACAGTTGGTAATTTGTAAAGCCTGCTCCACAATTCTCCGATCCCGGGGGCCCTCCCGCTGGAAACGGCCTAAATGGGGAGTTCGTCCCATCAGAACAATCTCTTCCACGGTGAAGGGAAAATCATACCGGTTTTCCTGGGGCACAACGGCCATTTGCCGGGCTATTTCCTGGCTGCTCAAACTGGTTATGTCCCGACTTTCTAAAAGGACTTTTCCCAGATGGGGCTTCAGAGTCCGGCTGATCGTTCTCAGTAAGGTCGATTTACCGGACCCGTTGGGCCCGATGATGCCCAACAGCTGACCGGTGGGGACGGTGAAAGACACCTGATCTAAAATTG
Source organism: Bacillota bacterium (assembly GCA_012841005.1). Classification (GTDB taxonomy): domain Bacteria; phylum Bacillota; class DTU030; order DTU030; family DTU030; genus DTU030. The sequence continues at coordinate 14,230 of DUVO01000232.1, forward strand.
ACTCGGCACCGTAGGAAAAAGATATGCCCTCAATCTGTAACTGCACCTTACCCACAGTTAAAACCTCCAGCCCCTTAGTATAGGGTGTGATTGCGTTTACGCAGGAGATATAGGAAAAAGGGCCCCCCGACCAGGGCCGTCAACAGCCCAACCGGAATTTCCAGGGGAGGGAGCAAGATCCTGGCTAAGGTATCGACCCAAACCAGAAAGATTGCACCGGACAGGGCGGCGGCTGGGAGGAGAACCCTATGATCGGGACCAAAGAGCAGGCGGACAACGTGAGGCACAACCAGGCCGACAAACCCAATGAGACCGCTGGTGGCAACGGCGACGGCCGTCAGCATGGATGCCGCCCACAGGAGATATTTTTTTGTCTTCTCCACCTCTATGCCCAGAAGTTGGGCCGGTTCTTCCCCCAGGAGAAAGACATTTAAGTCCCGGGCAAATATCCAGACAATGAACATACTTACAATGGCATAGGGCAAGGCCAGGTAGAAATAGTCCCAGCCGCGCCCGGACAGACTACCCATCAACCAAAAGACGATTTTCTGCAGTTCACTTTCACTAAAATAGGTAACCAGGGATACCAGGGCCTGTAGGACTGAGCCAACAGCAATACCCGCCAGGAGGAGGGACATCACTGGTACCCGTTCGCCCACACGGGCCAGGTTGTAGACGAGGATCATGGCAAACACTGCCCCGAAAAAGGCAAAGAAAGGAACGGCACCAATGCCGAAGAAATAAAAGCGCAGGCTCAGGGCCAGAGCCATTGTCCCGCCCAGGGCAGCGCCGGCAGAGACACCGATAATATACGGGTCTGCCATGGGATTTTTGAACAAGCCTTGAAATGTGGCTCCTGACACGGCCAGGGAACTTCCCACCAAAACCGCCAACAGCACCCGGGGAAGGCGCAGTTGAGTGACAATGGTATGATGACTGGGGGCAATGGGAACAGGTCCGGGAGTTAATAATCTGCCTACAAAGGGGAGCATCTCTCCCAGAATATGTATCGTTTCCACAGCGGGAATCGGGACCGCCCCCATACCCATTGCCAATATTACACTTATTAGAAGTAGAATCAATAATACCAGTATTATAGCCGGCCGGTTCAATCCCTTTTTCCCGGAAGCCATGTCTATCCCCTTTCTAATTGGTGGGATATAAATCAGGGTGTAGTATCTGTACCAATTCCTTCAATCCCTGCACACAGCGGGGACCGGGACGGGAAATCAGGTCATCTTCCACCAGGTAGATTCTCCCTTCCCGGACGGCAGTGATATTTCCCCATCCGGGTCGGCCAGCAAAATCTTCCTCCTCAACGGTTATTCCTCCCATTAATATTCGGGGACAGATAATTATTTGTGGATCCTTTTCTATTAAGACCTCCAGGCTGTATTCGGGCCAAGGCGTTTGGGCATCGGCAGCAATGTTGTGCCCACCGGCCAGGGTAATCATGTCATGGATATATGTCTGGGGCCCGACGGTTATCAAGGGTTCATACCATATTTCATAGTAAACGGTAGGCTTGTCCTCTTCCGCAAGGCTGGCCAGGGGGGCGGTAAGGTCAGCAACCTCACTTTGCATCTGGTCTACCAACTCTTCTGCTGCTTCCAGGACTCCGGTGGCCGTACCGATTCGGATTAAGGTATCATAGACACCGGCAACGGAAGCGGGATCAAAGGCCAGTACCGGGATGCCCAGCCGCTCCAATTCCTCCACCGCTTTTTGGTGGATGCTGTCTGCCAAGACCAGGTCGGGTTCCAGGGCAATAATACTCTCCAAATTGGGGTTTTCGTAATCGCCCACTTTGGGGAGGTCAAGGGCTTCTGGTGGATAATTGTCAAAATTGGTACCACCCACAACCCTGGGGCCTAAACCAAGGGCAAAGAGGATCTCTGTCCCGGAGGGGGTAAGGGAAACAATCTTCTTCGGCACAGTATGGATTACAACCTGACGGCCAAAGTCGTCTTCGATGGTTATTCCTTGAGCTACTTCCGTTTCCTGGCCGCACCCCAGGGTAAAACAGGAAATAATTATCAGAAGAAAAGAAATTAATAGTGCTTCGCTTTTCATTAAAAACACTCCCTTGTAAACGAAAATCCTCTAAAATAGAACCCATATCGATCCCCGGCACATTTATTCCCCAACTGTCCATCCTGTCCCCCATTTGTCCATAAAACAATTGTCAACTATAATAAACTGTCCACTGTCAACTGTTAAAAACAACCAAAAACTGACAACCGACTACCGAATAGAGCCATAAGCAGCAAGAAAAAAAGCTCGCTGGTTTCACACAGGGCGCCGTATATGTCCCCCACCAAACCTCCCAGGCGCTTGGTCAGACCATGGCAGCAGGCATAGGCGAGAATACCCACCGCAAGCATCGCGCCTAATCCCGCAGGACCGAGAAGAAGACCTGCTGCCAGAAGGGTAAACAAAGTAGCAAGGCCCAGGTGCCACCAGTTGCTAATAGCAGTAAAGGATGTCCCCAAACCATTGTTACGGGCATAGGGAAAGAGGGCCATGGCCCAGACCTGGGTCCAGCGGCCCACAACAGGCATCACTATCAGAACCCGGTATATGCCGGGTAGGGTAAACTCAGGAAGTAAGACAAAATTGGCCAAGAGCAGGGCAAAAACTGCCAGTACCCCCTTGGCCCCCGTATGGGGATCCTTAAAAATCTTTAAGGTTGTGTCCCGGTCTTTGCAACTGGCCAGGGCATCAACAGTATCGATAAAGCCATCGAGATGAAGACCGCTGGTGAGGACTAGTTCCCCTATCACTACTGAGGCTGCAGCCACAAGGGGTCTAAAGTGAAAAGCAGTGAAAAAATATACCAGCCCCAGACAGGAACCGATTAATAATCCCACCACCGGGAAAAAAACGGTGGCCAGGGGGAAAATATCTGCGGGAAAATTTCTTTTGACGGGTATTATAGTGAGAAATTGCAGAGCCAGTAAGAATCCGTCCATTTTCCAGTCCCTCCCTACTCCCGCTCTAATTATATCCCAGGAGAATGGGCAAAACAAGGTAAGAACTGCTAAATTGCGTAACCAGAATCCATAATCATTTCCCTTGCAGGAGCACTCATATCGGGAGACCTGCTTTTATCTTTTTCCCTCGACCAAAGCCCGCAGTTGCTTTACCTCAGCCCCGCTCAAATAACGATACTCTCCCGGTTTAAGTTGCCCCAAGGTTAGAAAGGCAAATTTCGTACGCCGTAATTGCAGTACGGGGTAGCCAAGCTCTGCCCACATGCGCCGTACTTGCCTGTTGCGGCCTTCGTGAATCGTCATTTCCACCCAGGTTTTTTCATTTCGCCGTTCCAAAACGTTAACCCGGGCGGGGGCTGTCCAACCATCTTCCAGAAAAAGGCCTCTGCGAAGCAATTTGAGCGCCTGCTCTGTG
>DUVO01000012.1 GCA_012841005.1 Bacillota bacterium
ATGCGGCGACTGCCCTGGGGGTTACCGAAGATCGGATTATAAAATCCCTGGTCTTCCTGGTGGAAGGGAAACCTTTTCTCGCCATTGTCAATGGGAACAGGCGGGTTAGTGAAAAAAAGCTGGCTGCCCTGCTGGGGGTTGGGCGCAAGCGGGTCAAACTGGCTCCCCGGGAAGTGACCCTAGAACTGACCGGGTATGAGGGCGGAGTTATGCCGCCTTTTGCCCACAAAGAGAAGCTTCCCACCCTGGTCGATAAAGCTGTCCTGGCGCAGGAGCTGGTGTACGGGGGCACGGGCGATTCCCGGGTCCTTTTGTCTATCCACCCGGAAGAACTGGTCAGGGTGACAGAGGCCCGGGTTGTAGATATTACCTAATTGTGCTGGCGTTCGACATTTTTTATTTCCCAATGGATAATTAGGTTCAAAATGACCCGTAGAGCAATAATAGCGGCCAAGATGAGAACTTCTTCCATGGTGCTGACTACCACTGTTTTAAGTATCTCTGCTCCCATCTTGAATTCCAGGCCCAGGGCCAAGCGTTTGGCCAGGGCAAGGCGGATAGGTTCAATATTTTTGTTCGTAAGGGGATTGCGGAAGTGATTGACAAAGGCATAGACTGCAAAAGAGATAATAATAAAGGCACCAAAAAGTTCCAGGACATGGGATGAAAAGAGGATAAAACTTACAGTAAAGTTTTCCAATAGTTCCACTGGGCAAATTCTCCTTTCGGGGTGTTAGGGAATTATGCTTCCTCATCAAAATAGAAGGTCCGGTCAAGGGTTGCCCCTCCCGTCTCTTTGGGGTAGGGACCGCTGACGACTTCTCCCCTGATCAGGGCTGAGGTATACCAGGGGGCATCCGGCGGGTTGAGGGCAAAGGGCCCCGTCCGGAGGAGGGGGAAGTTCTTTGTGATGGATTCTTCCCAACTCAACAGGTAAGTGTGGAAGCCAGGGCTAATATCGGTGATCACAAAACCCATTTCCAGAAGGAGTTTCTGAATTTGGTACCTTTTTTGTGGCGATGCCTCCAGGGTAGTGAGCCCGAAATAGAGGGCTGCGTCCGGACCCTGGAGGGCTTCGGCACAACGGGAAAGGAAAAGGGTTATTCCGGGCAGGGTTTCAACCGGGTCTGTACAGGCGGTTGTGAAGGCGCCCACCAGATCCCGGGGCAGGGGCCGGCAGACGTCATAGGTTTGTACGTGCAGATGGTTCCAGTGCATTTTCCGGGCCGTCTCACTTATGAATTCTACCAGGCCGGCATCAATTTCCAGGACTTGAATGCGCCGGGGCAGTCCCGTCAAGGCAGCGGCAATACTCGTCAAGTCGTCATCCCCGATCAGCAAGAGATCCTGGTTTTCCAAATCCCCCCGGAGGTACATGAGCATTACCCGGGCTACGGTAACCTCAGGGGTTACGAAACCCTGGTCATATTCTGCCCGGGGGTGGGGACGGTCCTCGGCCAGGGTTTCGAACTGGGTCCGGACACGGGCAAAAAGGCCCCGGGCAACAATACCTCTGCCCTGGCAGGTGGGGCACCGGATCTCCTGGCGGGGTATTAAGCCCATTTTTTTCGCCAGGGCTTGTCCTTTTTCGGTAAGGTAAAGGATTTCTTCCCGGGATGCAATCAGCTCCTGGGCCAGAAGCCGGGAAAGGGCGCCTGTAATTTGGGCGAGATACCCGCGGTTTTCCCGCAAAACCTGCCAGATGGATTGTTTTCCGCCCACAAGGCTCCGGAGGATGTGTTTTTCCACTTGTGTCATTGTTTTTCCTCCTTGAAAGTGGCTTTACCTAATTTATATATCAGAGACTACCCTTTTGTCAAAGTAGACCTTCATGCCGTCCTCGACATCATCAGATGAATAAAAATGGTCGGTCGCATTTCTGGCATCGCTCTTTGTTCTTCTCGCGGAGGGCGCTGAAGCTCAGGTTCCTTGTCCAGCGGGGTACCCGCCCATGGGACCTCCATACTGCTAATTGCCGGAAATACCCCTCCACAGCAGGAGACAACTAATCTACTGAACGAGCCCGGCTCGTTCGGGCAGCGACACAACTCGTCCCCTTC
>DUVO01000234.1 GCA_012841005.1 Bacillota bacterium
CAAAGCCAGACTCCGAATACTGCCGCGGTCACCACAGACCTGGTAAACATGCGTACTGAAAATTCAACAACCTCCAAAACGGTCTCCGTTCTAAAGAAAGGAGACATTGTCTCCGTGGTCGCGGAAAAAGACGGCTGGTATCAAGTGAAAAACAAGAGCGGAGAAACGGGTTGGTTGGCCAAGTGGGCGGTAAAACCCGGGTATTTTGTTCTACCGTCCGGAAGTAACGGCCGGGAGATCCTAGGCTACTACGCAGAAAGTTACAAAGGCGATACCAGAGGGCTGACCTCTTTTACTGGGAATATTGATAAAATCTCCATGCTTGCGCCTTTTTCTTATCGAATAGACCAAAACGGCAAAATCTCCGGTTCAGTCAATGCACAGGTAATGAAGGCCGCACAGACAAAGAACGTACAAACGCTGGCTGTGGTCACCAATATCAGCGGTTCCAATTTCAGCAAGGAAACCGTGAGCAAACTGCTGAGAAGTTCAAGCGCGCGAGCCCGCGCCATTGACGAAATCCTCAGCATCTTAAAGAAAAACGGATACTCCGGAGTGAATATCGATTTTGAAGGCGTCCCGGTCAAAGACCGTTCTTATTTGACTACTTTTTTCAGGGAACTCTCCGCGGCTCTGCGTCCTCATAACCTACTGGTGACGGCCGCTCTTCCGGCAAAAACCGCGGAGGAGGAATGGTCTTCCTGGTCGGGCGCTTTTGATTACAAAGCCCTCTCTCCCTACCTGGATCTGGCGGTCATCATGACCTATGATCAACACCAGGCCGCCGGACCGGCCGGACCGGTTGCCGCCCAAGGTTGGGTGGAAAATGTCATAAAATACTCACTACAACACTTCTCGCCTAACCGTTTGCTGATGGGACTGGCCGCCTATGGTTATGAATGGAATGAACGGACCGGGAGAGCCCTAAATTACGCCAGTATTGAAAGTATTATCAAAAAATATGGCATCTCCCCAAAGTGGCATGATCAATATCAGACTCCCTACTTCACCTATACCAAATCCGGTAATGAATACGAAGTATGGTACGAAAACCAAAGCAGCACAGCGGCAAAAATGCGTCTGGTCGATAAGTACAAAATCCGTGGGGTAGCCATCTGGCGTCTGGGGTATGAAGATCCGGGAATCTGGTCTGTTTTATAAAAAAGAAACAGCAAATGAAGGCAACTACCGGTGGTAGTTGCCTCATTAAGCTGATCTCTGGAAAACCGCCTGCTTGCACAGTCTCCTTGATGAGAAACTGTCGGATCTTATTCTCCGCTTTCAACCAATGCTAAGCGTCTCCCTAGCGAAGTCTAGGCAAAGATTTTATTATACAACTTTAGAAGCGCCATACTGATTAAAGCGCCCACTACTGCGGCAATGTGAGGTATGTATTTTTGAGCAGCCTTGATCCCCTCATTATTAAAACTGCTGACAATCGCCACCAAGGCCGGGAAAGTATAAGTATTTAGTAAAATCAACGACCCGATAAAAATCCCTAATATAATATGAAGCACTCTTCTCCGGTCAAGTAACAATATATTAATCAGCAAGACCAGGGCCAGGGTACAGAAGAACACCCACAGCCAGCCGATATTCACATAAATTCGCTCGCTGTTAATGGTGACCGTCGCCGTATCCTTAGGGAGAAAAGGCTCGATAATATTGAAGACCGCTACTACAGAAAAAACGTTAAACAAGAATAAAGTAAAATCCAACCTGAATTTTTCCCAATTCATAAAGAACCCTCCTTATCTTCATTACTTGCAGATCTCGCCGTATTCCAGAAAACTTTCCTCAGTCACTTGCTCCTCGCTCGATGCGAAGTTTGGCGAAACCGTTATTAAATCTTATTCTGTTTTACATAGACATTTACCTTCTC
>DUVO01000227.1 GCA_012841005.1 Bacillota bacterium
AAGGAACGGATGTTGAGATTATAGATGCTATTGAAAGGGGTCTTGGTTACCTTAAGGGTTTCTGCCAGGAAGACGGCGGTGTTTATAATGAGTGGGACGATCCGGTGACAGACACCGCTGCCCTGGTTATGACTCTCTTGGTATTGGACAAAGACCCAACTGGGCCTGAATGGTCTCGAAGTGGCGATGGGGCCAATCCGATCACCTACCTGCTGACCCGGGCTTATAACGAGGAAGACGAGAATTTTGGCGGCTTGTACGATGAGTTGCTGACTGCCACCTATGCCCTCCAGGCCTATATCATGCTCCAGGGGGCAGGACTGGGAGACGGTGAAGGGAACGGCCCCCCGTCTGGTGGGGGGAACGGTGGTACCCAACCTCCGGGGGAAAAGGACCAGGAAGGGAAATTCCAGGTCGAAGTCAAGGTGGTGGGGAAGGGGGGTACGGCCCTCTTCGGTCCCCGGACCGTAACCATTACCGACGACAATCCCTGGGGGAGAACGGCCCTGGGTGCCCTCCATGCCACCGGACTCAGTTATGAGGATGACGGCGGGTTCGTGTGGAAAATTGAGGGAGAGGCCAATGCCGGCATGAGTGGTTGGATGTATCAGGTCAACGGGGTCAGTGCAGCTGTTATTGCCTCGGCTAAGGAGCTCAAGGCAGGTGACCGGGTTCTGTGGTGGTACAGCACTGACCCCAATGATATACCATCGTGGGTTGATGATCCGGAACTATTGCCGGAATCCCCAGGGGAGGAAACCGGCTTGGATAAGGAACTTACAGAAGCCCTGGCAGAGGCCGAGGCAGGTGAGGAGATAATCGTAACCCTTATAGAAGATGAGGAGGGACTGAAGGCAGTCTTCAGTGCAGCCAAGGTGCAGGACCTGGTGGAAAAGCGGGTTACTCTGGTTATCAAGGGGCCGGACCCTGCCGACCCGGTCCTTATTATCCCCGCTGCAGCCCTGGCAACGGAGGCGGTCCAGGAGGCCTTGAAGGAGGAGGAAGTCCCTGCAATACGCCTCGGCTACCGGCGCCTGCTGACGGTGGAGGAGGATGAGCTGCAGGATGTAATCACCGGGCTGGGGCAAAAGAATCTCTTCCTGGTCGGGGGCACCCTTTACCAACTGGAACTTACCCTCGGGGAGGAACCCCTGCCGGGTTTTGCGGTGGGAATAACGGCCCGCTTTCCCCTGGCTGTTGAGGATAAAAGTGATATTAACTTCATCGGCCTTTACCGTTTATCCGGCGCTGGGGCAGGGGTGAAGGAGGAGTTTATACCCGGTATTCCTGTTTACGAAGAAGAGGAAGACCGGTGGTACATTGAGGCCCGCCTGGACCGATTCAGCCTCTTTGCTATCCTCCGGTACAAGCCATTCTTTGCCGATTTGGAAGGGCACTGGGCCCGGGAGGCGGTGGAGCTGATGGCAGCCCGCCGGGTCATTGCCGGGATGTCGGAGAAGGAATTTGCCCCGGACCTGCCGGTGACCAGGGCCCAGCTGGTGGCCATGCTGGTCAAGGCCCTGGACCTGGAGGCCGTGGCCCCCGCGAAACCGACCTTCCGGGATGTGGAGGCCGGGACCTGGTACTATACCCCGGTGGAAACGGCCTACCAGGCCGGGCTGGCTGCCGGCAGGGGCAACGGTGAATTTGATCCGGCCGCCCCTGTGACCCGGCAGGAGATGGCGGTGCTGGTGGCCCGGGCTCTGGATATTTATTTGGGGCGGGATACCGAAAACTATCAGGTGGAAGATATCCTGGGGCGGTTTGAGGACCGGGATGACATTGCCCCCTGGGCCCAGGGGGCCGCTGCCCGGGTGGTCCAGGAAGGGATCATGACCGGTATGCCCGGAAGGCTTTTTGCTCCCCGCGGGACTGCTACCCGGGCCCAGGCGGCCGTCGTTCTGAAAAACATGTTTCAGGTCCTGGGGAAAATAATCTAAGGTTTAGGGAATGGAGTGGGTAGCATGCAGAGAAGGAAACTGGGGCTTTTGGTCCTGCTCCTTGTCCTGGTGATGACCGTGGGCTGCAGCGGGCCGGCCGCTGAGGGTGGGGGTAACCCCACCCCCGCTCCTGGAGAG
>DUVO01000124.1 GCA_012841005.1 Bacillota bacterium
AATCGGCTTGCTTATTGGCCGGGGTGACAACCATGACCACGTCTGCCCCCGCCAGTGCCTCTTTTAGGTCGGTTGTCACTTTCTGCAGCCGGGCCAAACCGCCTTTCAATCCTGTGCTGGGAAGCACCTCTACCTCAATGCCACCGTGACGGCGTACCGGACTGATAGTCTCTTCATAACTGGAATAGAAATGGACCGGAAAACCCTTACAGGCCAGGTCTCCGGCCATGGCGAAACCACCGTGTCCACCTCCCAGGACGGCAAAAACAGGACCAGTTTTCATTAACCCTAACCTCCTTATCCTGTAAAATTTATCCAATTATTATGGCTTACCCTGGTTTGCCCACCGGCAAGGGCGAAAGCGGCACCTCCCTCCCCTCATTTTTTGCCAATAAGCCCGATTCTAAACAAGTAAATTAACAATCTAAATTCTTTCGCAGCAAAAAAACGCCCCCTCCGGGATTACCCGGTACAGGGGCGTTCCAGCATTACCCAAGATCTGTGGGTGCATCACTTCTTATCCACTATTATCAACATTAACCCTTGCAGGCAGCATTGTATCTAAAACTTAAAATCTATATCCAGGTCGGTTAATATCAGGCCTACCGGGCAGGCAGCCATATGCTCCACTCCACAGCGGGTGCAGATATCCTGCAGCATCCCGCCATCGATCATCCCAGCCTGGATAAAGGCACGCAGGCCCTGCCTCAAAGCAACCAGATCCTCCTCCTTCATCCTGCTTACAATACGGGAGAAATACTCCCTCTGGTGGGACAAAGCCCGCGCCAATGCTTCCTTTCCCAGGGGCGACAATTGAATAAATACCTGGCGCCGGTCTTCCGGATTCACCTCCCGGGTAACCAGCCCTTTGCGGACCAGTCGTTCCACCAGATTGGTCGCCGCCGCCCGGCTGATGACCAGGCCTTCGGCAATACTGCTGGCATTGACATTCTCATGCCGGTTGAGATAGTGAAGGCAGGACAACTGGACGGCAGTCAAATCATTGCCTGCTTCCAAAGCCTGTTTATAAACTCCCCGCACCAGCGTCCGGCAAAATAGCTTGCTCAGCAATTCCAGGTACCCTGCTTCCCGCCCTTGCAGTGTATTTTCTGGCACAGGAAATCACCTGCCTAATTTTCCTTTAGGTAGAGGTTAACATAGTTAAGCACTTCCGACAAGGTGTTTGGGCAAAAGACTTTGCCGCGGACAGGGAGAGCGCCGTAGAATTCTGCCCCAACCAGCCGGGTATATTTTCGTGAAGCTGGATCAACATCTAGCCCCTGCCAGCTGGCAGATACGGGCCGGCATTTGATTCAGGGGCAGGACTTCATCCACCACCCCGGCCTCCACTGCTGCCCGGGGCATGCCGTATATAAGACAGGTTTCCCGGGCTTCAGCTATTACAAACCCACCCCGTTCCTTCACCGCCGCCAACCCCTCAGAGCCGTCACTGCCCATCCCCGTCAAAATAAGGGCTAGTACTTGCTGGCCGTAGGCCCCAGCTGCCGAAGCAAAGAGGATATCGGCCGAAGGCCGGTACAGTTCCTTCGGCCCGGGTTCTTTTATGGTGACCCTGCCCTTCTGTAAATGCCGTTGCACCTGGAGTTGGTACCCGGCCGGGGCAATCAGGACCAAACCAGGTTCAATCACGTCTCCCTCCCGGGCCTCCTTTACCTGCAGGCGGCAGATACTATCGAGGCGTTCCGCCAGGTGCCGAGTAAAACCCGGGGGCATATGCTGGGCTACCACAATGCCTAGGGGAAAAGAATCCGGAAGCTGGGTCAAAAGATAGCTTAGGGCTGAAGGGCCGCCGGATGATAACCCGATAGCCATAATCTCCGGGGAAAACCCCGGGGGCGGTCCCGGAACAGGGGGGTGTGATTCAAGGGCAGGGCGCTGCAGGCGTTTAAGATCTACCCCGGCGGCAACCTTCACCTTAAGGGCAAGTTCCCGTGCCAGGGTGCTTATACCCTCCTGTTGGGCCGCTTGGGGCTTGGCCACAAAGTCTATTGCCCCCAGCTCCAGGGCCCTGATAGTAATTTCCGCCCCCCGGATAGTAAGGGCGCTCAGCATCACTACCGGCAGCGGGTGGGCAGACATAATCCGTTCTAAAGTTGCCAGGCCATCAAGCCGCGGCATCTCCACATCCAAAGTCACCACATCGGGATTTAACCGGGGTATTTTTTCCAGGGCATCGAGGCCATCCCGGGCTCTGCCGACAACCTCTATATGGGGATCGGCGTTTAAAATATCGGTAATTAATTGACGCATCAGGGCAGAATCATCAACAACCAACACCCGAATAGGTCCAGCCATCCTGCTTTCCATCCTTCCCTATTTGCCCACAAGACAATTATTATGAGTATTACTCCTATTCATATTTTCGCCCCGCCGGGAGCAATCTCCTTCCCAAAACCCAGTTTCCCGGCGCCAAACCCCCGGCGGCGGGGCAGGGACGGAGCAGCCCGGTCCGGAGCAAAAATATAAGGGAATACCCCGCGGCATTCCCTACAAACTTCCTTACCGGTTATTATAAGCCTCCAATCCCTCTTTGAGAATAGCCAGGGCCCGGCGCAGGTCTTCTTCCTTCAAGACATAGGCAAGTCGGACCTCATCCTTCCCCCGGCCCGGGGTCACGTAAAATCCATTGGCCGGCGCCAGCATTACCGTGGCACCCCCGGAAGAAAAGTCCCGGAGGAGCCAGGCGGCAAATTCCTCGGCATCTGCCACCGGCAGGCGGGCCAAAATGTAAAAGGCCCCCTCGGGACGGCGGCAGAAGACCCCGGGGATGGACTGCAAGCCTGCTACCGCCACATCCCGCCGCCGCCGGTATTCGGCTTTGACCTCCTGGAAATACTCCCGTGGTGTTTCAGCCAGGGCAATGGCCCCCGCCTGTTCCACCGTAGCCACCGACAGCCGGGACTGGGCTATCTTTCGCAGTTCTTTTCCCACCACCGGATCCTTCGCCGACAGGCAACCAACCCTTGCCCCGCAAGCGCTAAAACGTTTGGAAATACTGTCCACCAGCAGAACCCGGTCCCGGGCAGAGGGCAGCTGCATAAAACTGCAGTGTTCCCCATCATAGACAAATTCCCGGTAAACTTCATCGGCGATTATAAACAGGTCATATTCTTCGGCCAGATCTGCCAGCGTCTCCATCTCTTCTCTGGTATAAACCGTGCCAGTGGGATTCCCGGGGTTTGAGACCAGGATGGCCCTGGTACGGGACGTGATCCGCCTGCTGAATTCTTCCCGGGCCGGAAGGTGAAATCCATCTTCGACGCGGGTGGGAACAGGACAGAGTTTAACACTGGCAACACTGGCAAGGAGAAGGTAACTGGCATACAAGGGTTCGGGTACCAGTATCTCATCACCCGGGTCGCAAAGAAGAGTAAAGGAAAAATGCAGGGCTTCACTGCCACCATTGGTGACCACAATTTCATCCGGGTCCAGTTCGATCCCCTGGCCCCGGTAATACTGGGAGAATACCTCCCGCAGCTTTGGTAAGCCCGGGGTAGGAGAATAACTTAAGACCTTTTCTTGGAAACCCCGGATCCCCTTGAAAAACCCCTCCGGTGTAGGGAGATCCGGCTGTCCGATGTTCAAGTGGTAAACCTTTATACCTGCTTTTTTCGCCTCATCAGCAAGGGGGGTAAGCTTTCTGATGGAAGATTCCGGCATGGACAAAACCCGCTGGGATAGCTTCATATCAATATCCTCCCATTTTAGTACTGTGATAAAAAATAATATTAAGTGAAAGGATTTCGCCCCCAAAGCGAAAACTCCTGCCGGCTGAGGTGAATATATCAGGTCGGGCAAAGCCGTTACCTGCCCATCGTTCCTGGAAAAAAATACCCCCGGAACCACCGGGGGGAGGGAAATATCTTACCGGGCATGGTATCACTGCAGGCCGGCGATGGCCCGTTCCAGCCGGGGGACATCAAAACCGGTGATTTCCTCGGTACCGATTACCGTCACCGGAACGCCCCGGAAGCCCTTGCGCATAAATTCTTCCCGGGCTTCCCTATCGGCAGCGATATTTACTTCCCGGTAGGGAATCCCCTTTTGCGCCAGGAATTCTTTTACCAGGCGACAGTACGGGCAGGTGGGAGTGGTGTAGATAAGTGCCCTTTTTTCCACCAGGCACACCTCCTCATATTGATCATTACCTATACCCGTATAGGTATTTTGGTTTTATTATACCAGCCCCTTCTCCCCGCTGTCAAGCTTTAGAAACAAGAAAGGCACTTCCCCAGTGCCTTTTATTCGTCCCTATGTCCATGCCTGTGCCGGCATCGCCCCGGCCGGTTATCTCCCCCACTCCCGAATTCGATATCGGGGCTCTCACACCGGGGACAGTGCAGCTCCCCGGGAGAACCGGCAACGAAAGTATCCTCCCAGTCATAGTCACAGGTCTGGCAGTGATAGTAGCGCCTGGCCACCCGGTAGCGCCCCCCGGCGATTCTGATGGCCTTCCCCTCCACCAGGGCCTCAGCTACCTTTCCCCTGGCGCTGCCGATTATGCGGTGAAAGGTGGGGCGGGAAACCTGCATTCTCTCCGCACAGGCTTCCTGGTCCAGGCCTTCTCGATCCTTGAGACGTATGGCCTCCAGTTCCTCAACGGTAAGGACAATTTCGTCCAAATCCCGCAAGGGTACACCAGCCGGTTTAAAATGGGTAATATCCGGCACAAATTCAACCCGGCGCCATTTGGGGGGACGCGGCATAACCCTCACTCCCGCAATTCTACTATTGGGTCCTTTCCCTTTCATTATATGGCTCCGGTGTCCCTCCTGTCAATTATGGAGGAATGGGTCGAGTCCCGGCTTTCCCCATAACCCGTTATTGCAGGACGAGATAAAAAAACAGAAAAAGGAGAGGAACTGCCACTAAGGCCACTTTGTCCCTCAGCGTCAGGGCCTGGTTATCCAGATAGGTTCGGGAAGGATAAAGACCAAAGGCCCGGCTTTCCATGGAGATGGTTAAAAAGTCCACTTTGCCCAGGGCCGAAATCACCAGGGGCAGGAAAAGATACCGCACCGCCCGCAGCATCTTTTGCAGGGAGAGACCTTCAATATCTATCCCCTTGGCCAGCTGGGCATTCTTCACCTGTTCCAACTCCAGGTGGAAAAGGGGAATAAAGCGCAGGGCTGTGATGAGGGTAAAACCAAACCGGTAGGGCAGCCCGGCCTGCATCAGGGCATAGGCCAGCCGGTTGGGATCCGTGGTGGCCACAAAAAGGTAGCTGGACCCGATAATATTGAGAAAGCGCAGCATCATGCCCAGGCCTCCCCGGAGGCCTTCGGACCAAACCGAAAGATTTAGCGGCCCCAGGGAAATATGCCCCAGTAAAAGGCCTTCCCTGACGGCCAAAACCTGGACGAGGAGAATGAAAAAACCGAAGAGGAGAATAAAGCGCAGTTTGCGAAGAAAATAGACCAGGCCCAGCCCGGCCAGGCCATAGGATGCCAGGAGCAGGGCAAAGAAGAATACTCCCCCCCGGAGGGAAGATACCGCCAGAGCAGTAATACTAAAACTAAAGAGGAATACCACCTTGACCAGGGGATGGATCCGGTGGAGGAAGGAACAATTATCAACATAGGTCAGGCCGGGGTAAGAACCTTTTGCCCCCGGCTCCGGCCGGTCAGGCATCCTCTTACGGAGTAAACCCATCGTATCTACCTTCTTTCTCCCGCTGCAGGTAGTACATAGTCCGGGGGCAGATACTCCGCCCGCCCCGTCCGGGCCAACCGGGTCAGGGCCTCCTCCACAGGGGCATCGATGAGGAGCCTTCCTTCCCCCAAAAACAGAACCCGGTGACAGCAGGAAGCAACCACCGCCGGTTCGTGGCAGACCATCAGGGCTATTCCTCCCCGGGACCGGTGCTCCTCTAAGGCCGCGAGCAGCATCTCCAGCCGGTTGCTGTCCTGACCCACCAGGGGTTCGTCCAGGAGCAAGATCCGGGGGGAATAGGCCAAAACCGAGACCAGGGTAAGCCTCTTTTTCTCCCCCAGGCTCAGGGTAAAGGGATTCACATCGCCATACTGCTGCAGTTGGAAATCTGCCAATAATTTGTCGACCTTTACCGGGATTCCGGCCGGTGCTTCCCTGCTCAAAAATCGGGCGGGGAGAGCAGCCTCCCGGGCCACGGTTTTCTCAAAGATCTGGTGATTGGGGTTTTGAAAGATAAGCCCCAGATCCCGGGCCCGGTGGGTAACCTTCTTCCCCGTTATCTCTTCCCCGGCCAGCCGGATCTTCCCACCCCCCGGTTTCAGAAGCCCCAGCAGGGCCAGTAAAAGGGTGGTTTTCCCGCTGCCGTTGTCTCCCATCAGGGCAACAATTTCCCCGGGATAGAGAGAAAAACCTATTCCCTGCAAGACATCCCTCCCCCCGTATCCCACCCGCAGGTTTTCGACGGTGAGAAGGGGAGGGCTGTCCTTTTTGGGACCGGGGTCTGTTGCCTTCTCCTGCCGGCGTAGAGCAGTGCTCCCTTTATCCCCGCCGGGAACATACCTTTTCCCAATCTCCCCGGTAGCACCCACAGCGACCATCCTCCCTTTATCCATGAAGAGGAAGTCATCGGAAAGGGCAGCCAGGCCCTCCAGCCGGTGCTCGATAACAATGATGGCCATTCCTCGCTCCGCTTTCAACCTCTGCAAAGTCTGGAGAACCTCCCGGGTACAGGAAGGATCCAGGTTGGCCGTCGGTTCATCTAAAATGAGGAGGGAAGGAGTCATGGCCAGGACCGAGGCAATGGCGACCCGCTGTTTTTCCCCTCCCGAGAGAGTATGGACCCTCCTTTCCAGCAAATCCAGGGCCCCCACAGCCTCCAGGGCCCAATGGACCCGTTCCCGGATCTCTGCCGGAGGCAGGCAGAGGTTTTCCGGACCAAAGGCCACCTCGTCCTTCACCGTCAGGGTGCAGAGCTGGGCTTCCGGATCCTGCTGCACCAGGCCGACAATTCCCGAAAGGGCGCCGGCCGGGTAGTCCCTGGTGTCCCGCCCCTGGATGCGGACAGCTCCTTCCATCTTCCCCGGGTAGGCATGGGGGATAAAGCCGGCCAGGCATAGGGCCAGGGTGGACTTCCCACAGCCACTGGGACCCGTTATGGTCAGAAACTGGCCGGGGTAAACTTTAAGGTTAAGCCCATCCAGGGCCCGAACCACAGCCCCGCAGTAGGTAAAGGAAAGGTTTTCGACGATCACCACCGGCTTCATAATAGGCTCCACCTTCACTTCCCCGCAAATTTACGTCGCCCCGGGCCAAGAGTCTCGGTTGAACTGTTTCCCCTCACTCAAGAAGAATCCTGTTTACCATCCGCACCCAGTAACCTCCCTCATAATTGGCGGCAATCAGCCGCAGCATGTCCCCTTCCCTAATCAGCAACATCCGGTCATCCTGCAGCACATCCTCCAGGGGAAATTCCACCATATAGCCATCGGTGGCCATAACGATAAGCTTTTGGGCCCCCTCCAGGGGAGCCGCCTCCTCCAGGATTATCCGCAAAGGCACACCGGTATACTCCCGGGACGGGACATAGCTGACCTGCCCCCGCAATTCAGCGGTGATGGTTGTTTCATTGGCAGCAAAATGGTCAAGTTGAAAAGAAAGGGGCCTTTGTACCGCCCCCTCCACCCGGCAGGAGGGTCCTGCCCAGGGAGGATCAAAAACAAAGGCAAAGTAATAAACAGCCCCCCCTGTCAATAACAGTACCAGCAGGGAGGTAACGACAAGCTTGAAAGTGAGGGGGGCGGTCTTCTTCCTCCCGGGAGAAGGGACTGTCCCCATCCACCCTCCCGGGGAAATGCGCAAGGGCCTCGCCTCTAGGACCACCTCCAGGACACTGTGGCCGAAGCTGCCCGCCAGGAGGACACCGGAAACAAAGGCGA
>DUVO01000269.1 GCA_012841005.1 Bacillota bacterium
CTGCCGCTTCCTCGAAGGAATTATGGAAAAGATGGGTGTGGCGGGTGAACTGGAGATAGAAGAGGCAGGGGAATACCTGCAGATCAATATCAAAGGAAAGGATCTTGGTATCCTTATCGGCCGGCGGGGTCGTACCCTGGATACTTTGCAGTATCTGGTCAATTTAGCGGCCAATAAGGGAACGCGGGAACGTGTTCGTATTATTCTTGATGTTTCTTCCTACCGGAAGCGGAGGGCCGATACCTTAAAAAACCTGGCCCGGCGTTTGTGCCAGCGGGTACGTCGCCAGAAGCGCAGTGTTGTCCTGGAACCCATGACACCCCAGGAGCGGCGGATAGTCCACCTGGCGGTCCAGGAGGATAAGGGTGTAATCAGTTACAGCGAAGGAGAGGAACCCTTCCGGAAGGTTATCATTGCCCTTAAAGACTGACCTGCACCTGTCTTCATTGATTTTTTGCCCGGGTAGAAACCCAGTAATGAGATCATTACTGGGTTTTGTGTGTTGGTATCTGGAATTCTCGGGAGGGGAATATTGTAACTGGAGGTGTTCAGGGTGAAGGATGGAGATACCATTGCGGCCATTGTTACTCCCCCGGGGGAGGGAGGGATTGGTATCGTGAGGCTGAGTGGGCCCGGGGCTTTAGCCATAGGCAATAAGGTATTTGTAAGCCCCCGGGGTAAGGATATTACCAAGATGCCCACCTTCACCGCCCATTATGGTCATATCAGAGACCCGGAAACAGGAAAGGTAATAGATGAAGTAATTCTCCTCCTCATGCTGGCTCCCCGTTCCTATACCCGGGAGGATGTGGTGGAGATACACTGCCATGGAGGTATAGTGCCCCTGCAACAGGTCTTTGAACTGGTGGTAAAAATGGGAGCGCGAACGGCCGAACCGGGGGAATTTACAAAGAGGGCCTTCTTAAACGGACGCCTCGATCTGGCCCAGGCGGAGGCGGTGATCGATATTGTCCGGGCCAAGACCGGTGCCGGCCTCGTCACAGCCCTTGGCCAGCTAAGGGGCGACTTATCCCAGAAGATCCGTTCCCTGCGAGAACAGCTGGCAGCCCTGTTGGCGAAAATCGAGGCCAGCATTGATTTTCCCGAGTACGACCTGCCGGAGGTGACCAGGGAAGAAATTAGAAAGGGCAGCGAAAATGCCCGGCGGGAAGTGGGCAGGCTATTGGCATCGGCCCAACAGGGACAAATCTTGCGCGAGGGTTTGCGGACGGTGATACTGGGAAAACCCAATGTGGGAAAATCCAGTCTCCTCAATGCCCTGCTCCGGCAGCAGCGAGCTTTAGTCACCAATATACCCGGAACAACACGGGACGTAATTGAGGAGTATATCAATATCCGTGGGATACCACTGAGGATTATGGATACCGCCGGCATCCGCAGGACGGAAGACCTGGTGGAAAGGCTGGGAATCGATCAAACCAGGCGCTTTTTGGCAGACGCCGATCTGGTGCTGGTTGTCCTTGATGCCGGTACCGGCTGGACCCAGGAGGATGAAGACCTGGTTCCCCTACTGGCTGAAAAAAGGGCTATTGTCTTGATCAATAAGACTGATATAGGTGACCAAATAGATATAGAACAAGTCCAGGAACGGTTTCCGGGACAGAAGGTTCTGACCATTTCCGTCAAGGAAGGGTGGGGTCTGGAGGAATTGGAGGAAACCATCTGGAAACTGGTCTTTGCGGGTGAAGTCCGCAGGGACCAATCGGTACTGGTTTCCAATGTCAGGCATAAGGAGGCCCTGGAGGGGGCCGGCAGGTGCCTGACGGCGGCCCTGGAGGCGGTTGCAGCCGGGGCGCCTATAGATCTTGTTGCCATTGATTTAAAGGAAGCCTGGGAGTACCTGGGTGAGATTACCGGAGAGACTGTGGGTGAAGACCTGATCGACCGGATCTTCAGTGACTTTTGTATAGGAAAATAGGGTTTTTCGGTGGAGGGATATAAGGAATGCTCTATCCGAAGGAATATGATGTAATTGTTGTGGGGGCGGGGCATGCCGGATGTGAGGCAGCCCTGGCTGCTGCCCGGATGGGCCTGCAGACCCTCCTGGTGACCTTGAATCTAGAATACATTGCCCAGATGGCTTGTAATCCTTCCATCGGAGGACCGGCCAAGGGTCACCTGGTGCGGGAGATCGATGCTCTGGGTGGTGAGATGGGTCGGAATACAGACCGCAGCCGGCTGCAGATCAGGCTATTGAACACGGCCAAAGGGCCGGCGGTGCGGGCCTTGCGGGCCCAGGTTGATAAATACCGGTATCAATGGGAAATGCGAAAGGTGCTGGAGGGGCAGGCAGGGTTGGATTTACGCCAGGCCGAGGTGGACGCCCTAGTCGTGGAGAGGGGAGTGGTAAAGGGGGTTACGACCAATACCGGTATTACCTACCGGGGTAAGGCGGTGGTCTTGACCACGGGGGTGTACCTCCGGGCGGAGATTTTTTTGGGGGAACTGAAATACAGTAGTGGCCCCAACGGGCAGCATGCCGCGGCCCGACTTTCCCAATCCCTGCTGGACCTGGGATTTAAAATGGGCCGATTCCGGACAACTACCCCCCCTCGAGTGGCAGGGGATACCATTGATTTTGGCAAGATGACCGAGCAGCCGGGATGTTGGGAGTCCCTTTTCTTTTCCCTGGAACCGGACCAGCCGGGGGAAAACCGGGAGCAACTTTCCTGCTGGCTTACCTATACTACGGCGGAGACCCATCGTATTATCAGGGAAAATTTACGGCGCAGCCCTTTCCGGCTGCAGCCCCTGCCGGGTGCGGAGCCCCGCTACTGCCCCTCAATTGAAGATAAGGTGACACGGTTTGCCGACAAACCCAGTCACCAGATTTTTTTGGAACCCGAGGGGTGGAACACCAAGGAGTATTATGTTATGGGTTTATTTACCAGTATGCCCGAGGATGTCCAGATCAAAATTCTCCGTTCCTTGCCGGGACTTGAGAAGGTGGAAATGACCCGCCCCGGCTATGGCATTGAATATGATTATTTATATCCGGAGCAGTTGGAACCTACACTGAAGATCAGGGGCATTGAGGGACTTTATTCGGCTGGCCAAATAAATGGCACTTCCGGGTACGAAGAGGCAGCTGCCCAGGGTTTGCTGGCCGGTATCAATGCAGCCCTCTATGTCCAGGGCAGGGAGCCCTTTATTCTCGATCGCTCCGAAG
>DUVO01000194.1 GCA_012841005.1 Bacillota bacterium
GTTCTGGTGTGGGGGTGGATTGGTCCTGGTGGGCCGCCTGGACTTCAAATCCAGTGGGGGGCGTGGCCCGTCCCCGGTGGGTTCGATTCCCACACACTCCCGCCAGTAGAACAGAAAATGACCGCTGCAGTGGAAGAAAATAGCCTCCCCTGATGCGGTCATTTTTTTTATTTTACTCCGAAAATACTCTGATCGAGGTTATCTTTAGAGGTTTTTTTTACATAACTATTGTAAAGGACTACACTTCTGGCGGAGTGACATTGCGACGAGCGGCTAAGGGCACTAGCGATGGTACCGCAGGACAGCAGGGCGAAGGACAGGAGGTCCGGAGCCTTCGTGCGGGACATGGAGGTTCCATGGGCTCACGACCCCGCTGGACAAGGGAACGGAGCGCAAGTTTCTTCCCGAGGAGAACAGAGAGCGAAGCCAGAAGTGTTGGTCAATTAATTTTCATCCCTCTGCTGGTGCCGGTTACCGACATGGGCATTTCTTCTGGTTCTCTGCCATTTTGGTCCTGTAGAGCAGAGGGTAGTTTTCCATTTCCGGCAGGGATTTTCCCGTGGCCGGGGAATTTATTCAGAAAACCTAGATTGGGGGTAGGAAAAATGATTGTAACGACAACACCTGGGGTGGAAGGGAAACAAATTCTAGAATACAAGGGGATTATCTTCGGTGAGGTTATCTCCGGTGTGGATTTCCTTAAGGATTTTGCTGCCGGTCTCACCAATTTCTTTGGCGGCCGGTCCAAAGCCTACGAGGGAGAGCTGTTGCAGGCCCGGGAAGAAGCCTTGGCCGAAATGAAGCAGCGGGCTGCCGCCCTGGGGGCCAATGCAGTTGTGGGGGTAGATATCGACTACGAGGTCCTTGGCGCCAATGGCAACATGCTTATGGTTACCGCCTCGGGAACGGCCGTCCTGGTGGAATAAGTGATTTCTTTCTGGTGGACATACTTAGGTGGAATCAGCTCCCCTGCAAGGGGAGCAGTTTTGTAGAGAAATCCCTTGATTGGGCCGGCCGGCAAAGCCGCCGACCGGGCAGGGGAAGGAGGACGAAAAGGAAAGGAGGAGATGGCCATGATGATTTTGGTAGCCAATGTTGGCAGTACTTCCCTTAAATACAAACTTTTCGATATGGGAACGGAAAGGGTTTTGGCTGTGGGGAAGGTGGAGAGGGTAGGCAACCCGCCTTCACTTTTCAGTCATAGGGCGCCGGGGGTAAATATTCAGGGGAAAGAGGTTGTGGTCAAGGATCATACCGGGGCGATCAAGCTGATGTTGGATGCCCTGGTAGAACCCACCGGGGGTGTGATCAGGGATTTGGCGGAAATAGCCGGGGTCGGTTTCAAAACTGTACACGCCCGGGGAGTGTCTGGTTCCTGCTTATTGACAGAGGGAGTAATAGCTGCCATGGAGGAATATGCGGCAATAGCTCCGGCCCATAATCCCCCTTACCTGGCTACCATTAGAATATTTCAAAAACTGCTGCCCGGGAAATCCCTGGTCGGGGTTTTTGAAACCGCCTTTCACCAAACCATGCCTCCGGAGGCGTACCTGTACGGTGTTCCCTATGACTGGTGGGAAAGATACGGTATCAGGCGGTATGGTTTCCACGGGGCTTCCCACCGGTATATAAGCGAGAGGGTCAGGGAACTCTTCGGCCCTGTTCGGCATGTGGTTTCCTGTCATCTGGGGGGAAGCGCTTCCCTGTGTGCCATTAAAGACGGCCGTTCCATCGATACCAGCATGGGATTTTCTCCCCAGGCCGGTATTCTGCACTCCAACCGCTGCGGTGATCTAGATCCCTTTATCCTCTACTATCTGGTGGAAAAGGGGCACTACACCTGGGCCGGAGCCAAGGAGGCTCTGGTCACCAATGGTGGCCTGAAGGGATTATCCGGGGTCAGTGGTGACGTTCGTGACATAGAAGGAGCAGCTGCCAGGGGTGAGCGGAGGGCGGCGGCAGCCCTGGATGTTTATTGTTACGGCATCAAAAAGTACATCGGGGCCTATGCAGCCATCCTGGGAGGCCTCGATGTAGTTGCCTTTACCGGGGGTATCGGTGAGAACGGTGTTGCCATAAGGGAAAGGGTACTGGAGGGACTAGAATTTCTCGGTATTCATATTGATGGGGAGAAGAATCAGGTCCGGGGCCGGGAAGCACTGATCTCGACACCGGACAGCAGGGTAAAGGTCATGGTTATTCCCGCCAATGAGGAAATAATTGTTGCCCGGGAGACCCAGAAGGTACTTGCTGCCATTGGTACAGGGAAATAGGCACCCGCTGTTGTACTTCTATGTCTGGTGCCCGAAGGCACCAGAAATAGTGCTCTGCACCTTCCCTGCACAGTTTGTAAAGAAATAATTTAGTGGCGGCATCAATTTTAAATATAATTCTCAAAAATGCAGGCCTCTGCAATGCTTTTCTGAATCAACTCTACAATATGCTTATTTAAGAAGGTGCTTAACAAATAATTAAGCGGTGTCCAGAGTGCCCCTCTGATATATTTAAGGCACTGGGGGCTGCCACATTTGCAGGCAAAAGGTCTGCACATGTCCCATTCTGTGGAGGGATAGAAGTAGTTTAATTCCTCGCCGGGATAAATGTCCTTCGAGGAATAAACCAACCCCTTTTCAGTATTGACTATTAGATTGGGATTACAACTGTGGTTTAGTAGTACAAGATCGAAGTCTGCAAATTGGGGCCCTTTGGGGAGCTGGGCCTTGACCTGGCTATAGATGAAGAGGGGGTCATATGGTTTATTGAAGCGAATACAAAGCCTGATAAGGATCTGGTGGTGGGGCTGGATAACATCGATGAAATCCACAGCCAGTATCTGGCCATATTTGAGTATGCCGGCTACCTGTGCGGACTGCATCCCTCTGCTGGTGCCGAGCGGGAATAGAATAAAGGAAAAATGTCTTCCCCTGTGGAAGGTAAGAAGTGCTGTACCAACTTAATAAAGGCCGTACAAGGAGAAGGGTTGATTAAACATGTCTATTGGTGTAATTGGCGGTGCCGATGGGCCAACGGCAATTTTTATAGCAGGGAGTATCAACTGGCACACTATAGTTGTCGTAGCTGGTGTAGGTATTGCAGTGGTCGGGATTATTATCTGGGCCCTGGGAAAAGGAAAAAGAAAACCGTAAAAAATTTTGAGGATGGGTTCAAGTACGTCTGATAACTGCAGAAATACGGGGTTTATCACCCAGGCCGGCCAGGAAGACGGCGTGCTCTACAATCAGTTGGAGCAGCCGTTTTTCTTGTTCCGGCAGGATGCCGGGGCCAAAATGCCCGGGGCGGTCATTGGCTTCAATCAGCCATAATCGCTCCCTGGTGTCGATCCCTATATCAAGGCCCAGTTCCGCAAGATAACCCTGCGGGGCGTCCAGGTCCCGGGCAGCGGTCAGGGCCAGGTCTCGGATTCCTTGCAGAAATGTTTCTCCTCTACCGGGGAAAAGCTTTTCCAGTATCTCTCCGGCGTTGGCATGTCGGCCCCCGGTGTGGAGGTTGGTGGTGGCCGCTCCCCTGGTCCCCACCTTTGCTGCCAGGACAGCCACCTGCCACTGTCCCTGCCCATCTTTATGCAGGTGGGCGCGAAAATCTACCGGGTGGTCGCCGCAGCAGCAAATTTTATCTATTGCCTCCTGCAGGAGGTAATTTCCTTCTCTCAGGAGGGGAAGCACCATCTCCTCGAGCTCCCCCAGGGTCAGGACTTGCTCTTCATTACCTTTACCGCTGGTGAAGGAGGCCCACCGGTAGGCATCTGGTCCGGTAGCGGTGAGAAGAATGACACCCTGGCCATGGGAGCCCCCGATGGGTTTGAGGTATACCTTTCCATGCCGGGCGAGGAAAGAGATAAGCTGGGTGTAACTTTGCAGAGATATGGTAAGGGGCAGGTAAGGGGCCGCCCCTTTGCCGGCCAGGCGGCTGTAAACCGTCCATTTGTCCAGCCCCCCGGGATTGTAGAATTTAATCCCGGGGTGATTGTTAAGAAAGGTATATACATCGGGGAAAATTTCCCTGGTATGGGGGGTGAGGAACCCGACCCGGTTGTAGACCACGTCGGGCAGGGGGAAGGTGCCCATTCGCCAGGTATTGTTGCCTATAGCGGTATAACCATTTATAGTATTTTCCTTCCGGTTTAAATCAGCGGCGGTGAAGATAAAGGTCAGGAGGCCCCGGCTGTTGCTGTAGTTGACCAGTCTCTGGTAAAAGGACAGGTCCCGGGTGTACATGACCTGTGGGGGTACCTCAACCATTATTCCCAAGACGGGTCCCAGTTTAATACCCTTTTCCACTTTGTAAACAGATAGATTTTTTGCAAAGAAGGGGAAACAGGGCAATGATTGGGCAGGCAGGGAAATAGTTTTCTCCGCAGCACTGATGTTATCCTCCACAGCGGCCACAGCAGTCGCCGCCGGCCCCAGGAAAAGGGTCAGGTTGCCGGGGGACAGGGTCAGCGCGGCGGCCGGGGCCGAAGTCATATTATTTTTGCTTGTCACAGTTCTCTACCTCCATGACCTTTTCTTTGCTCTTCTCTAAAAGTTAGCATAGTTGAGGGACAACACTTCCGGCAACCGCTATTACCTCCGCAAGGAGAACTGGGAGCAAAGCCGGAGTGTTGGACATTTTTTTCATCCTTCTGCCGGTACCGGGTACCGTTGGCATGGGCGTCTAATCTGTGAACAGAAGCTTATATCCCTTTATCTTACTGCCACCGGGATTGCCTCTACCGCAGTTACCGTAGTCCCTACGCCCTTGTGGCTGGGCACACTGCCGGCGCTAAAAATAATACTTTTTCTTCCCCAGCCCACCTGTACCGGGCTGGATAGGGGGGTCCCGCCGGTAAGGGGTGCTGTTTTAAAACCGGCCAGGAGTTTAGCGTATTCCAGGGGGTTAAGAAAGGATGCGATAAAGGTTTCTTCCCCACAACCCAGGGCAACGGTATCTTTGCCCGGTTTGGCATTGGCCTCTATAAACCAGAGCTTTCCTTCTTTATCCAGGGCCAGATCTATTCCCAGTTCTCCAAAGGGACCAAACTCTTCTTCCAGCCGGGCCACGATCCTGCGCAGGAGCTCCGTAATCCTGGCCTGCAAATCCTGGCTCTGGGTTTTGGAGTACCCTGCCATCACCTCGAAAAAGTAGGGAAAATCATACACCCGGGAACCGGTCCGGGTGCTGGTAATATGGGCACCCCCTACCGCCATCCGTACCGGAATGGCCGTAACCTGCCACTCTCCCTTTCCATTTTTCTGGACAAGGGGTCGCAAATCAATAATCGCCCCGTTATGGGTAACCAAATCTAACCCCTGCTGGACGATAGCCCTTGAATTGCCAATAATTTTCCTTATTTCTTCCTCCAGGTGGCTTAAGCTCACAATTCTTTTCTCAACCTGGGCCTGGGCGAAATAGGCCAGGGTGTAACCAATTGTTTCCCTGGCCATCCTGATCACCCCGCGGCCATTGCTGCCGGTACAGGTCTTGATGTAGATGACCTTATAGTCCTGCAGCATCTTCTCGATATTTTGCCGATTGTATAAGGAGGTTTGCGGCAGATGTTCCCTGACATCTCCATGTTTGTGCAGGGCCTGATACAGCCTCCACTTATCAAAATAGTGCTGGCAGTTAAATTTTTCAGGCCGGGTATTCCCTGCAGGCGCCGGCGCAGCCCGCGGGCGTTCTTTTCTGCTTCCCCGGAAAAGCCCCCGGCCCGGTCATATAAGACATCGGGAAAGGGAAAGGGGTGCTGGACCCAGCGGTTCTCCTCGTAATTGTAATAGGTTCCGTTGATCCTTCCCCTCGGCCAGTTTATATCCCTGAGGCTGAAAAGGTAGAGCAGTGTATGGGCTCTTCTGTTTCCTTCCACCAAACCCATGAGGCGGAAATGGGAACCGCCCTCCTCGATGTTTTTTAAATAACCCCTGCCGACGAAAACCCCAATTACCGGACCCAGGCGCAAATACCCGGGAGCTACAATGGCCTGCAGCTTTAAGCCGCTGGGGAGTCCCAGCCTTTTTAGGCCCTGTTCCGAAATGTATATTTCCCGCTGGGTTTGATTTTTTCTTATCGTAGCCGTTATTTCACTGTTTCCCGCCTTGATGCGAAGGGTGTTACCCTTTAACTTCCCAAGGGCCAGCAGGCCTTCGGGCAGTGAAACGGTTATAGTACTGCTGCCGTCGGCAACACTTTTCACAATATAGTAATTAGCTGTCATCAATATCCCCGCCCCAAGATTATATTTGGAAAGTCCTGTTCACGATAGTATATGTTCCCCTGGGGCAGATGCCCTTCATCCCCTGTTGGGAGAGGGTAAAAATTGAAAGGGCAGTACTTAATTGAGAATGAAACCGGCGGGTATAGGAGGGCGCCCATCGGGAAATTAGCCCAAGGAGCAGGAATATCGCCGGCAGCCTGGGTCGGGGTAATATTTCAGGCCATGAAAGGACAAACTAACAGGGCATTTAAGCTATCGGCAAGCTGGGCATAAACTGCAGGGATAGGATCATGGAATTTGTTACCAAAAAAACGAAGCCGGCCGAATAGGCCATTGCGGAAGAAGGAATTGTGAAAAGTATATATCGAATAGAAAATTGTACGTTATCCTCTATGTCAAGTAGTAGGGAAGGGGGGATGGAGAAAGGGTCATTAACTTTTAGAGGATAATAGCATAGTAATTACCGCTGCAGAGGGGGGAAAGGAAGTAAAAGATTTGCCTTGTAGCTATCTGTGTG
Organism: Bacillota bacterium; assembly: GCA_012841005.1. Lineage (GTDB taxonomy): Bacteria > Bacillota > DTU030 > DTU030 > DTU030 > DTU030. The sequence goes on from DUVO01000194.1 coordinate 6,732, forward strand.
CATGTTGTTGAAGTTAGTAGCCTGCAGTCAGGCCGATGCTGTAGGTGCTGCTTGCGGCATGATTCGGGAAAATATACTATTAAATTTTCCAGGCGACAATTACTAGTGATAAACAGGAATCGTCTCTCGCACCCGGATGGATGCAGGCAATGGCTAGATGAATCGAAATAAAAGGGGGAAATAAAATGAAACAATTCCAAGCCAAAACAATGGTGTGGCTGCTCATTCTAGCCTTGTGCGTGACCATGACGGCAACGGGATGTCTCCGGCAGGCTCCCGGGGAGACCCCTGAGGAAGGGGCGGAAACCCGGGAGGTCGATGTGGTTGTCATCGGCGGCGGCGGTGCCGGCCTGGCGGCAGCCACTGCTGCGGCGGAGAAGGGAGCCAGTGTAATCTTGCTGGAGAAGGGAGCCTTCCTGGGAGGTAATACTATTTTGGCCGGGGGTGCCTTTAATGCGGTAAACCCTGAACTGCAGAAGAAAGAAGAAATTAATCCGGCTTTGATGTCCGAGTTGGAAGAGCTCCTGGAAGCCGATGAAGAAGAGTTTGGTGATTTTGCAGAGACCCTGTCGGTACTGAAGGAACAAATCCGGGAATATATTGATTCCGGTGAGACCAGCCTCTTTGACAGTATTGAACTCCACATGATCCATACCTACCTGGGTGGCAAGCGGACAGACTTGGAAGGAAATGAGATTGCCAGCGATTTCGAGCTTGCCAAAACCCTCTGTATCAATGCCCCGAAGGCGCGGGAATGGCTGGAGGAACACGGGGTTGAGTTTAATGACCAGATTGGGACTGTTTTAGGGGCCCTGTGGCCTAGAACCAATAATGTTGTCGGCGGAGGAAAATCATACATCGATGCCCTATCCCAGGCTGCCGAAAGCCAGGGAGTAGAAATTTTACTGGAAACCCGGGGAAGGGAGCTCATCGTGGAGGATGGCCGGGTCGTAGGGGTCAAGGCGGAAAATGCCGATGGTGAAACCCTGGTCTTTAGAGCCAACAAAGGGGTAGTCATAGCCACCGGCGGATTCGGGGCTAACCCCCAGATGCGGGCCGAGTATAACACCTATTGGGAAAATATGCCCCCGGATATGAAGACGACCAACTCGCCCAACATTACCGGGGACGGTATCGAAATGGCCAAGGCCGTTGGCGCCAATCTGGTGGGCATGGGCTTTATCCAGTTAATGCCCAGTTCCCATCCCGAAACCGGGAGCCTCTTCTCGGGTGTTTGGGGAAGTGCCGAGACCCAGCTCTTTGTCAATAAAGAGGGTAAACGTTTTGTCAACGAATATGCAGAAAGGGACGTCCTCTCGGCGGCGGCCCTGGAACAGGAAGATGATTTATTCTTCATCATTGCCGACCAGCAGATCGTCGGCGACCGGGATATTTCCGATCTGCTGGAGAGGGGAGATGTCTATCAGGCCGATACCCTGGAGGAGCTGGCGGAAAAGATCGGTGTTCCCCCGGAAAACCTGGTAGCCGAAGTGGAAAAATACAACAGCTATGTGGATAACCAGTACGATCCCGATTTTGGCAAAGAAAATTTTGGGAACAGAATTGAAGTTCCCCCCTTCGTGGCTACCCCCCGGTCACCGGCCGTTCACCATACCATGGGTGGAGTGCAGATTGACACCCAGGCCCGGGTTTTAAGTGAAGAGGGCCAACCCATCCCCGGCTTATATGCCGCCGGTGAAGTGACAGGCGGTATCCATGCCGGCAACCGTCTTGGGGGCAATGCCCAGGCTGATATCTTCGTGTTCGGTAAAATTGCCGGTGAAAGTGCCGCTGAAGGGAAATAAAAAACTCCCGGTTTGAACAAATTATAAAACCCTTCTGCCCGCTAAGGGCAGAAGGGTTTTTGTATGGGGATGGGGGCGGAACCATTGGCGAAAGGGCAGGATAGTTCCATCCCCTGGTGTTTTGTGTTACTTTACATGGGTTGCTGCTTGTTTACCTGCTGTGGTCCCGAAAACAAGGCAGTCGAGGATGGCGTTGCCGCCGACCCGGTTGCCGCCGTGGACGCCGCCGGTTACCTCACCGCAGGCATACAGCCCGGGAATGGGGGAGCCCTGGGTAGAAATAACTTCACCCTTGGTATTAATCACAATACCACCCATGGTATGGTGGATCCCCGGGGCTATCTGGACGGAGTACCAGGGACCTTCACTCAGATCGCGGATCCAGCTGAACTGGCTGTTAAAGCCCCCGAAGAGCGGATGGTATTGCCACCGGTTACATCCATTTTCTCCACCAGGATTACTTCCGCTCCACTGCGGGCTGCTTCGAGCCCGGCGCTTA
>DUVO01000276.1 GCA_012841005.1 Bacillota bacterium
GCTCCTCCGTCTCCCGGGCGAGCAGAATATCGGTAATCCGGCCCAGGTTGCCGTTAAATACCCCCTTGTCATAATTATTCTTGACGGCCATCACCTTATCCCCGAGCCTGAAGGTGGTTTTACCCGCCTGGTACTCCTTCTTTCCGGGAGCAGGGGGGTTCAGTTCCTCCTGCAGGACCCGGTTCAGGTTTTCCACCCCCAGGAGATAGTTATGCATGGGCGAGATGACCTGGACCTCTTCCAGGGGCAGGGTCTCGAGGGCCCGCCGGAGCAAGCGCCGGATCCCCACCAGGGCCATTTCCGGCTCTTCCTGGGGCAAGAAAAAGAAATCGCCCTGCTCCCCTCCCGTTTCAATCATCTGCCCCTGATTGATCCGGTGGGCGTTGGTCACAATTTGGGAAGCCCCGGCCTGGCGGAAGATGTGGGTCAGGCGAACGGTGGGAATGGTGCCGGCGGCAATGATATCCCGGAGGACATGTCCCGGCCCCACGCTGGGCAGTTGATCCACGTCACCCACCAGGACCACCCGCATGCCTGCCGGCACCGCCTGGAAAAGATGACTGGCCAGGGGCAGATCAACCATGGAGAACTCATCGACCACCAGGAGATCCCCTTCCAGGGGTTTTTCTTCCCCCAGGCTGAACTCCCACCGGCCCTCCTCCCAGCGGAAGCCCAGGAGGCGGTGGATGGTTTTGGCCTCCAGCCCCGTCAATTCGCTGAGGCGTTTCGCCGCCCGGCCCGTAGGAGCAGCCAGGAGGACCCGGGCCTTTGGGTCCAGGGCCAGCAGGGCCTGGATAATGCCGCTGACGATGGTGGATTTTCCCGTTCCCGGACCCCCCGTAACCACCAGCAGGCCGTTCTGCAGTGCCTGGAAGAGGACTTGAATCTGCTGGGGCGCCAGGGTCAGATCCAACCCCTTTTCCACCTCTTCCGCTGCCTCCCGCACCTTATTCTCATCAATCTCGTACCGGAAGCGGGCCAATCTGCTGAGCCGGTCGGCCAGGCTCCTTTCGGAACGAAAAAGGGCAGAGAGATATATCCCCCCATCCTCCCGGATGAATTCCCCGTCCCCCACTAAAGAATCCAAGGCCGTCGTCAATTCGTCCTCCCCTATGGGTTCCTCTATGTCGGGGGTATTTAAGAGCTTCAAGGCAGCCTCCAGTAGTTTTTCTTCCGGCAGGTAGGTGTGTCCCTGCTGGTAGCACGCCTCGGTAAGGACATGCCTGAGGCCGGCCTGGAGGCGGAAGGGGTCATGGAGGAACATCCCCAGCTGCCTGGCAATCCGGTCTGCCGTGGCGAACCCGACCCCAAAGATTTCCCCAGTCAAACGGTAAGGATTTTCCCGCACCACCTTAAGGGCTTCGTCCCCATAGTGGCGATATATCTTCAGGGCCAGGTTGGGGGTGATACCATGGGCCTGGAGAAACACCATGACCCGTTCCAGTTCCCGGTTGGCCTCCACAGCGGCCGTGATCTTGGCCGCCGTCTTTTCGCCAATGCCGGGAACTTCCTGGAGGCGTTCCGGTTGGCTGGCAATTATATCCAGGGTCTCCTCGCCAAAGTGATCCACAAGGCGGGAGGCCATTTTTTCTCCCACCCCGGGAATTAAGCCGCTACCCAGGTACGCCTTTATCCCTTCCCTGGTGGTCGGCAAAATTTCCTGGCAGTTTTGAGCCTTGAACTGCTGGCCATATTTGGGGTGGAGGGTCCACCGGCCGGAAAAGCTGTAGCGCTGTCCCGGCAGGAGCTGGGGAAAATAGCCGAGGACCGTTACCCGCCCTGTTTCCGTATCTACCCCGGCCACGGTATACAGGGTTTCCTCATTGCGAAAATAGATTTTCTGCACTTCCCCGGTCACTTCCGCCTCGAACAGTGTCCTCTGCTTCTCCATGGCGGCAAACCCTCCCCGTCATTTACATTCCCTTGATGATTTCCCCAGCCCCCGCCTTCTTTCCTTCTCCTAGTAGTAAAACTCGGGCTTTCCTTCCCGGACCAGGTTGCGGATATGGGCAGCCACCTGGCGGGCGGCACGCCCGTAGGCTTCTTCGGTCACACCGGCGATGTGGGGAGTGACCACAACATTTTCTAAGGTAAAAAGTTTGTCATTGGGGTCCGGTGGTTCCGTCCAAAAAACATCCAGCCCGGCCCCGGCAATAACCCCCGTGCGCAGGGCAGCCAGCAGATCCTCGCGGACAACCAGCCCTCCCCGGGCTACATTGACGAGAAAGGCAGACGGTTTCATCCTGGCCAGGGCGGCAGCGTCTATCAGGCCTTCCGTTTCGGGGGTCAGGGGAGCATGGAGGCTGACAAAGTCAGATTCGGCCAGCACTTTGTCCAAATCGGCCCGTGTCCCGATAAAATCGACCAGCGCCCGGTCGTCCTCCCCTGGGGTTCGCCTGATAGCCAGAACCCGCATTCCCAGGCCCCGGGCCATGCGGGCCAATTCCCGGCCGCTGTTGCCAAAACCAATAATCCCCACGGTCTTACCGGATAATTCCCTGCCGACAGGAAAGCCAATCTGGCCCTCTCCCAGGGCTCCCTGGGCAACGGGCAGGCGGCGGGCCAGGGCCAGCATTAAAAAGAGGGCATGCTCGGCAACGGCAGCGGCATTTACCCCCGGGGTATTACTGACATAGATGCCCCGCCGGCGGGCTGCCTCCATATCCACCCCTTCCAGGCCCACGCCAAATTGAACAATCAGTTTGAGCCTGGGGGCAGCATCCATAACCTCGGCCGTGATGGAGGCCATGCCGGGGATGATCACATCTACATCGCCTACTTGTTCCAATATACTCCTTTCAGGATCAACGACCGATATGGCAAAATTGGGTTCAGGCAGTTGTGCCCGGATTTTTTCCCTGGCGACGGGAAAGCCATCATAGGCAAAGAAGATCTTCATAGAATTCCCCCCTGCTACGAAATAAAATAGTTTAACAGTCTTTGCCATATTTGTATTATTATTATTTGCCAAGAAAGGGGAAAGTTCCTCTATTGCCATAGAATAACACTTCCGGCGGAGGGTATTTGCGGCAAGGGGCAATAGCAGTACCGGCAGCTCCCTGAAAACAGAGTGAAACATTGTTAACTACTTGACAAAAGTATTACAATTATGGCTTAATGAAAGTAGACGGTGAAGGAAGCAATAACCAATGTTGCTTTCCAAACTGTCGAAGGAAAAGAAGTAGTTCGGACCGGGCGAGAGAAGTCTTGCCTGATCCGTTCGCAAATAAAAGAAGACCTAACAGAAAAGAGCAATCTGATCTGGAAGGAATTAGGATATAGCTTTGTTATGGTTAATCCTAACTTTCCTTCGGGAAAGTTTTTTATTTTTAATGACGGAGGTGAACCTGTATGGAAAAAAAGATTGCAGTAATTTCAGCCATCCTGGAAAACCCCATAGAATCGCAAGCTAAGTTTAACCAGACCATTGCAGAATACAAAGGTATTGTGAAAGGAAGAATGGGCATCCCCTTTGAAGAAGAAGGAGTATCTGTCATTGCTATTGTGGTATTCGCTCCCCTGGATGTTATCAACAGCCTTACGGGAAAGCTGGGAAATATCAAAGGAATTACTGTAAAAACATCAATATCAAGGAAATGATTTAATATGGAAACTCTACTGAAAAAGCTCTTTCAGGCCAACTCTTTGACCGGCGATGACCTCCTGTATTTATTGAATAATGTTGATGCCGGAACAGAACAGCTCCTCTTCGACCTTGCCCATAAGACCAGGATAAAAAATTTCGGAAAGAAGGTTTACCTGCGGGGGCTGCTGGAGTTTTCCAATTACTGCCGGCAAAACTGCCTGTACTGCGGCTTGAGGAGGGACAACAGGAGGGTCAGCCGCTACCGGCTCTCCAGGGAAGAAATCTGGCGCCTGTGCCAGAGGAGTTATGAGCTGGGCTTTCGCACCTTTGTCCTGCAGAGCGGTGAGGACCCCTTTTACACCGACGACCTGCTGGCAGACATCATCGCCGGCCTGAAGGAGCGCTTCCCCGCTGCAGCGGTGACCCTCTCCCTGGGGGAAAAAAGCCGCCACTCCTACCAGAGGTATTTTGCCGCAGGGGCAGACCGCTATCTATTAAGACACGAAACAGCTGCCAGGCCCCTCTATGAGCGGCTGCACCCGGGAATGAGTTTGCAAAACAGGCAGAAATGCCTGCAGGAGCTCAAAGAGATCGGCTACCAGGTGGGGGCGGGGTTCATTGTCGGTCTGCCGGAGCAGGGGAATGAGGAACTGGTGGCAGACCTCCTCTATCTCAAAAACCTGCAGCCCCACATGGTGGGTATTGGCCCCCTTATTGTCCATCCCGATACCCCCCTAAGGGATTGGCCCAACGGTTCGGGTAAAAAAACCCTCCTCTGCCTTGCCCTGACCCGTCTGCTGCTGCCGGAAGTGCTCCTGCCCGCCACCACGGCCCTCAATGTCCTCTCCCCCAACGGGCTGGAAAGGGGCCTCCAGGCGGGGGCCAATGTTGTGATGCTCAACATCGCTCCTGCTGCCATCAGAGTCAAGTATGAATTGTACAAAGGCAGGGTGCAGGATAATGTGGAGGGACCGGCTTTACTGGAGAAGATAAAGACGAGAATTATTCGCGCCGGGTTTTCCATCGACATGGGGCGGGGAGACCACCCGGGTTGGACAAGCAATAGGGAGAAGGAAAGCAGCACAGATTGAGCCTTTTTTGTACCGGCTGCAAGAAGGGAGAGAAATAAGGTAAAATTCTCCGTTTCCGGTTGTCGGGAACAGAAGCCCTGGCTTGAGCTGGGGAAAACACAGCCCAGGTAATAATGAGGTGAAAGCAAATGGATAAAACACCAAGGGGATTGCGGCTGCACATTGCCATCCTGGGACGGCGCAATGCGGGAAAATCAAGCCTAATCAACGCCATTACCAATCAGGACATAGCCCTCGTTTCCTCAATACCCGGCACCACCACAGACCCGGTTTACAAGGCTATGGAAGTACCCCCCCTGGGACCGATCATGTTGGTTGATACTGCCGGAATCGATGACGAGGGGGAACTGGGGCAAAAGCGGGTCAAAAGGACCATGAAGGTCCTGGAAACAGCGGATGTTGCCCTGCTGGTTGTCGATGGCCGCCTGGGTCTAAGCAGTTTCGATCAAGGGATGGCGGCCCTCTGCAGTGAGAGAAAGATCCCCTGGCTCCTGGTGTACACCAAAGGGGATCTGGTCGCTGAAGACAGGAAAGCCCGGCTGGCCCGGGAGCACCGGATAAAATACGATGTCCCGGTCCTGTGGGTGAGTTCTGTCACCAAAGCCGGTATTGA
>DUVO01000103.1 GCA_012841005.1 Bacillota bacterium
AGTCGTGCCAGGGCATGTACCATCTCCTGGGTCTTTTCCGGTGGCTCCAGGATGCTAAGCCGGCTGATAATATTCAGGGTGTTAAAGAGGAAATGGGGGTTAATTTGGGACTGAAGGGCTTTCAGTTCTGTATCTTTTAGCGTTTTTTCCAATTCTGCCCGCATCCGTCTTTCCTCAATGAGATGGAGATCTTTGCGATGCAGCTGCTCCTGGACAATACTGGCAAGCCCCTTTCCTACGACATAGTTGGCCATAATTGTAATTGATTTGGCTGCAGCTTCTAGTCTCCGCATGGAAATGCGCTTGATTTTGTCATAGTACTCAACCATCTTTGGATCCTTTTCCCATTCAATTTGTGGAGGAATAATACGGGGGAGCAACTTTGTTTCCTCTTCAGACTTCAGCACAACTTGTCCGGTCATCATGGACCCCAGGTGATGGTTCTCTACTACGATGGGTGCGGCTACATCAACCAGACCGGCATGACAGAGGTAAATAAATGGTTTGCCTAATTTTCTTGCTATCCGTCCCGCTTCAAAATCTGATTGTATGCACATTGCTTCTCCCTTTGGGTTGCTGCGCATTCTTTTGCAAAAGGAAGTAAAATTGCCGATGCCCGTTACGGGTTTACCCCACCTATCGCTAACTAGGGTTGCCAACTGTGTTGCTTCACAAAAGGAATCTTGGATTTCCTGAAGCACATCTACATCGGCCAGATCGCAGAGATGAAAGAATTCATTCATAAGCGAAACTCCCCTCCTTCTGGAAAAGGCATCGAGACAGGTATGGTATGCTATAGATAATTACGCATAATATTGCCAATATTGTACTTCTACAGAGCAAGATTGTATTCCTGCCGGTTACAATAAAACACCCTCCGCAATGTAAAAATAGCAATAAAGTATTGAAGAGGCAATTACGTCCTAATATTGTAGAACAATTTCTGCATTGAAGCTCCCCGTGCAACACTATAAAGTGTGCTGAGGGGGCATATTTTTTTGTCCTTGGCGAAAAGAGAACAACAATATAGTGCTAGTCAGCACCAAGAAGTAACAAAGGGTTTAGTCCACAGAACACTAATTCTGAAGATAAGAGAGAAAAAATCATAAGACACGTGAGAGGAACTTTTTTGTAAAACAGTCTTGGCAATCATACTTCAAGAGTATTGGGTTCTGCAGGTGGTGAAAAGCGGCCGAAAGGAGGGAAGAAGATAATAATTACAGGTAGAAAGGAGGTAGGCAATTGTCGCAAGAGGCGTTAGGGATGGTAGAGACAATGGGTCTGATCGGTTCTATAGAGGCGGCTGATGCTATGGTAAAGGCAGCCAATGTTTTTTTGCTGGGCTACCAAAAGATAGGGCACGGTCTGGTTACAGTAATGGTACGGGGGGATGTGGGGGCAGTTAAAGCAGCTACTGATGCTGGTGCAGCGGCGGCAGCAAAGGTGGGAGAAGTAAAGGCGGTACATGTAATCCCGCGGCCCCATATGGATGTGGAAAAGCTGCTACCACAAAAACCGTAAATGCCAAGGGGGTGAAATTGAGTGAAAGAAGAGCAAATTGTTCAGCAGGTAATGGAGGAGGTACGTAAACAGATGGGTAGTGCTGGTACAGATAAATTTGTTCCCAACAGGGGCGGCACCTTTACAGAATTTGTGGGGACTGCCTTTGGCGATACTGTTGGTCTTGTAATAGCCCACGTAGATCCGGTAATTCACGAAAAACTGGGGATTGATCCGAAATATAAGTCACTGGGAATTCTAGGTGCCAGGACCGGTGCTGGGCCCCAGCTAATGGCTGCTGATGAAGCTGTGAAGGCCAGCAATTCGGAGGTAGTCCTGCTGGAAATGCCGCGGGATACCAAGGGGAATGGTGGTCATGGATGCCTACTTCTTTTTGGAGCAGAAGAGGTTTCTGATGCCAGGCGGGCTGTAGAGATTGCCTTAAAAAACCTGGAATATCTCTTTGGTGATATCTATATGAATGAGGCCGGGTTTATTGAACTACAGTATACGGCTCGGGCCAGCTATGCCTTAAACAAGTATATGGGCGCTCCATTGGGCAAAGCGTGGGGCCTTATTGTCGGTTGCCCGGCTGGAGCTGGTGTTTTGATGGCTGATGCAGCGGTAAAGGCGGCCAATGTGGAAATTGTTAATTTCGCCAGTCCCGCTCGGGGAACCAGCCATAGCAACGAGTTTATGATTATGATTAGCGGTGATTCCGGGGCAGTCAAGCAGGCTGTTATAGCGGGGAGGGAAATGGGTTTGAAGGTACTAGGTACTATGGGTGAGGTGCCCCAATCTCTCCAGGTGCCATATATCAAGTAAGATAGAAGGGATGTGAATTAGGATGGCTGAGAGAAAGGAATTCAAGAACAAGCGGTTCCAGATACTGTCTGAAAAACCGGTTAACCGTCATACCTACCTTAAGGATTGGCCGGAGGTTGGCATTACAGCCCATGATGGTGTCAATGATCCTAAACCAAGTATTAAGATAGAAAATGGACTCGTTGTCGAAATGGATGGTACTCGTCGTGAAGACTTTGATATGATCGAACGTTTTGTAGCCGACTACTTTATTGACCCGGAACAGGCAGAAAAATCAATGACCATGGATTCCACAGCAATTGCCAAGATGCTGGTGGATATTTGTGTACCCCGGGAAGAAATAATTCAGATTGCCAAGGGTTTTACCCCCGCCAAATTCAAAGAGGTCGTTACCCAATTAGATGAATGTGAAATCATGATGGGGATCCATAAACTACGGGCCCGGAAGCGGCCGGGAAACCAGTGTCATTGTACCAATGAGCCTGACAATCCTGTTCAAATGGCAGCCGACTGTGCGGAGGCCCGCCTTCGGGGCTTTGATGAGGCTGAAGCAACCACCGGGGTCGCTCCTATCGCTCCCCTAAACTCTGTTGCCTTATTGGTAGGCGGGCAAGTACCCAATGTGGGCCTCCTCTGCCAAAATGCTGTTGAGGAAGCAGTAGAGCTACAGTTGGGGATGCGTGGCTTAACAACCTATGCGGAAACTGTTTCTGTTTATGGTACTGAGCGGGTATTTGCAGATGGTGATGATACTCCCTGGTCGAAAATGTTTTTGGCATCTGCTTATGCTTCCCGAGGTCTGAAACTGCGGTTTACCTCGGGTTCCGGTTCTGAAGTCCAGATGGGGGCTGCGGAAGGTAAATCTATGCTTTACCACGAGATCAAATGTATCATGTTAACCCGGGGAGCCGGTGTTCAAGGACTGCAAAATGGTGCGGTAAGCTGTAATGGGATCGCGATGAGTGTAGCCGGTGGTGTTAACTCGGTACACATGGAGAATCTGGTTACTGCCATGTGTGACCTGGAAAATGCCTCCAGTAATGACCAGATTTTCTCTCCCTCTGACCTGCGCCGTGCCGCCCGCACCTTCCCCTTAATGTGGGCGGGGACTGACTTCATTTTTTCCGGATATGGCTGTATGCCCAACTATGATAACATGTTTGCCGGTGCCAACTTTGACTCCAATGACTATGATGACTACCTGGTTATTCAGAGGGACCTAGTGGTAGACGGTGGCTTACGCCCGGTAACGGAAGAGGAAGTGACTGCAGTAAGAAACAGGGCTGCCCGGGCTATTCAAGCTGTGTATCGGGAAATGGGCTGGCCGGAAATCACTGATGAAGAGGTGGAGGCCGCCACCTATGCTAATGGTAGCCGTGACATGCCACCAAGGGATATCCGGGCAGACCTGGACGCAGCCCGGGAAATGATGAAGCAAAGGGTGACGGGTGTTGATATAATCCGGGCACTGGCAAAGACCGGTTTTGAGGATATCGCGGAACGGATTCTAAAGATGCAGATTCATAAGATTGCCGGTGATTTTCTCCACACCTCAGCGATAATTACGCCGGAGAACAAGGTCCTGGCGGCTGTAAATAATCTCAATGATTACCAGGGTCCCGGAACCGGTTACCGGTTACAGTTCTATCCTGAAAGATGGAACGAGATTAAGAGTATCCCCCAGGAGTCATCTCCTGAGGACTATGAATAAACGCCCAGCAGGGGAAAGAAGGAAAGGGGTGTAACTTGTGCAGATCAGTCAAGAAATGGTGCAACAGATTGTGAGTCAAGTACTGGCGGAAATGAAGGCGGCTCCACCACAACCGAGCGTAAGCGCCGTTTTAGCTGCAGAGGGAAAATTGACGCTGCGTGATAAAGGGGTTGCCCAGAAGGGGACAAATGCCAAGGAGGTTGTGATCGGGGTGGCCCCGGCCTTTGGAAAAAACCTTCACTATACGATTAAGAAACTTCCCCATGATCAGATCCTCCGGGAGATTATGGCCGGAATAGAAGAAGAGGGCTGCACCGCCCGGATAGTTCGGATTACCCGAACCGGTGATCTTGGTCATATTGGCAATCGTGCTGCCAAATTATCCGGTTCCGGAATCGGGATTGGATTACAGTCCAAGGGAACCATTGTCATTCACCAAAAAGACCTATTCCCTCTTACCAACCTGGAACTCTTCCCATTGTCGCCGATCCTTACTTTAGAGAAGTACCGGGCCATAGGCCGCAATGCTGCTAAATACGCCAAGGGGGAAAATCCTACACCAGTTCCGGTTAAATTGGATGAAACAGTGCTTCCCCTCTACCAACCGATTGCTGTGTTATTGCATAACAAGGAAGTGTTGGATATTGTCCACCGCGGTGATGACATTGAGCTGGAGGCCCAATTCAAAGAATAATTACTGGAGGTGAATTCTGTGGATGCCAAGAACATTGAGCAGATTGTCAAGGAAGTCATGAAGTCGATGAATAACCAAGGGGCGCCCGCACAGGGGAATCCCGGAGCTAAACTGACACGAAGAGATTTCCCCCTGCTGGAGAAACGGCCTGAGTTGCTGCGGAGCCGTTCCGGATTGGGACTCAATGAGATTAATCTGGACAAGGTAGTAAAAGGCGAGATCAATGCTGAAGATCTGACTATTCATCCTGAGACACTGGAAATGCATGCACAGATCTGCGAGGATATGGGCCGGAACCAGATGGCTGCTAGCTTTCGCCGGGCTGCTGAATTAACGGCAGTTCCCGATGAGCGGATTCTGGAGATCTACGATCAACTTAGGCCATATCGGTGTACAAAACAGGAACTCTTGGACATTGCCGAAGAATTGGAAACCAAATACAGTGCTAAAATGAATGCGGAACTGGTTCGGGAAGCTGCAGAAGTATATGAACAGAGGGAAATGCTCCGGTAACTTAAGTTTTAGGAGGGTGCAGGGGCTGACAACCTGTCCCTGCATCTATTCCTCCAGGGTGAGGTGATGGTATGCAACTAGTTGCGGGGGTTGATATTGGTAACTCCACAACAGAGGTAGCCCTTGCGGAAATTGAGGGGAGCAGGATCGAGTTTATAGCTAGTGGTATTCACCCGACCACAGGCATAAAGGGTACGAAAGAGAATATCAATGGGATCCTATCAGCCCTAGATGATGCGCTCAGGAAAAGCCAGTACGAGTTTTCCGATATTGCCTCTATACAAATTAATGAAGCAAGTCCTGTCATCGGCGATGTTGCCATGGAGACCATAACAGAGACTATAATTACGGAATCGACCATGATTGGGCATAATCCTTCTACCCCCGGCGGCGTAGGCCTCGGATTGGGAAAGACCATGGCGTTTTCTGACGTGGAGCATTATCAAGGAGACGAGGAGATAATAGTCTGTATTCCTCGGGATATTGATTTCGCTGTTGCCGCCCAGATCTTAAACCAGAAGCTGGCCAGTGGGGTTAAGGTTAGGGGAGCCATCGCACAGAACAATGATGGTGTGTTGATTTGTAACCGCCTACAGAAAACACTCCCTATTATTGATGAGGTTGCACATCTGGAAAAGGTTCCCCTGGGGATGCAGGCGGCAGTGGAGGTCGCTGCACCGGGTAAAAGCATTGAGACCCTCTCAAACCCCTATGGAATCGCCACTGTCTTTTCCTTGAACCCAGAGGAGACTAAACTGATAGTCCCGGTGGCCAGGGCTTTAATTGGAAACAGATCGGCGGTAGTTATTCGCACCCCCCAAGGGGATGTCCATGAACGGAGGATACCTGCGGGGAAGCTTATAATATTGGGTGAACGCCACAAGGCGGAAGTAGATGTTGAGCTAGGCGCCGCGGAAATAATGGATTCGGTGGAAAAGATTAAACCACTCCAAGATGCCCAGGGGGAACCGGGCACAAACGTCGGCGGCATGCTGCAACGAGTGAAAAAAGTGATGGCCAATTTAACGGATCAAAACCCGGATAGTGTAGCTATTCAGGATATTTTAGCAGTAGACACCTTTGTACCCCAGGCAGTAAAAGGGGGCGTGGCCGGGGAGTCTGCCTTGGAAAGCGCCGTAGGTATCGCTGCTATGGTTAAGACCAACCGTTTACCTATGCAGCAAATTGCTGCTGCTCTTCAAGACAGAGTAGGCATCAAGGTGGAAATCGCCGGCATTGAAGCCAACATGGCTATCCTGGGTGCCCTCACCACTCCAGGAACGAATAAGCCCCTGGCCATTCTGGATATGGGTGCCGGTTCTACCGATGCGGCAATTATTACCGCAAAAAATGTGATTTACTCCACCCACCTTGCCGGTGCCGGTGATATGGTTACAATGCTAATCAACTCGGAATTAGGCCTCGAGAATTCCGAACTGGCAGAGGAGATTAAAACATATCCCTTGGCAAAGGTGGAAAGCATGTTCCATATTCGGCGCGAGGACGGAACAGTTCAATTTTTTGACCAGCCCCTTGACCCCCGCTTGTTTGCACGGGTGGTGATCCTGAAGGGTAACGGAGCCGATGATTTGACTCCCATCCCCACTGACTATTCTATGGAACGTATCCGGATGGTCAGGCAGGAATCCAAACGAAAGGTCTTTGTCACCAACGCCCTCCGTGCCCTGGGCAGAGTAGCTACTGATGGTAACATCAGGCTGGTTGATTTTGTGGTTATGGTAGGCGGGTCGGCCCTGGATTTTGAAATACCGGAAATGCTGACAGAGGCCCTGGCCGAATACAAGGTTGTGGCAGGTCGCGCTAATATTCGGGGGGTTGAAGGACCCCGAAATGCAGTGGCGACAGGGTTGGTGTTCTCCTATTTCTATCGGAACGGCGGTGGTGATAAGTAATGACGGAGCTCAATCTCAGCCCTCAAGATGCCCTCAGTGTTGTGGTTGTCCACCAGCCGGAGGCAGATCCGAACCTCCTCCAGCAGATATCCTATGGCCTGGAAGAAGAAGGTATACCGGCCCATTATTTACAGGGGGCTGGGGATGCCCTGGGGTTGGCCCATTTAGGGGCGTCAGCTTCCAGTCTTGGGGTGGGGATAGGGATTGACAGTAATGGGACAGTATCCCTGACCCATTTTCGGATGCCCCCCGGGATACCGGTAATGAATATAGCCGCCGAGGGTGTAAATATGACCAAGGCCCGGATGCTTGGAATCAATGCCGCCCGCTTGGTTAAGGGAAACCCTTTTCAATTCTGGAAGGAAATGGGGGAAGAGGTGCCTGCCCCAGAATCCCCACCACGGGAAACACAACCTGGTGTCGATGATGCCTTTGTGCGGGAGATTGCCACAGCTGTGGTCCGGGCCTTTAAGGGCAGCTGAAGCTTGGCTTTCCCTTGGCGGAGCAGGAGGAGGTGAAAAGGTTTTGCAACAAACGGTTGGGTTTCTGGAGGTAACAGGACTGGCAGGTGCCATCCAAGCGGCAGATGCGGCAGTTAAGGCGGCCAATGTGCAGCTGGTTGGTTATGAACTGAGCAGGGGTTATGGTCTGGTTACGATAAAAATTACCGGTGATGTTGGTGCTGTAAAGGTGGCAGTAGAAGCAGGTACCGCTGCGGTAGAAACCAGCGGGGGAAAGGTACGGAGTCAATTAGTAATTCCCCGACCGGCTGAAGCCCTTCAGGAACTTGTCTACTCGCAGGAAACAGTACCTGCCCCTAAATCTGACCCGCTTCCCCCCGCTGTAGCTGAAACGGAGCCAGATAAACAAACTACGGAGCAGCAGGAGTTGAAGGCAGGGGATACAGCTGAAGAGGAGGAAGAAGCAGAAGAAACTGCCCCCGGGGAGACTGACATAGAACCCAACCCCGACCGGGATCAGGTAGTCACAGGTCCAGAAAAATTACCGGAAGATGTTTGTAACCTCTGTGGTGATCCCCTCTGCCCACGGCGCAAAGGAGAACCACGGGTCAACTGCATCAATCATAAGCAACTCTAGGAGGTGGATAAAACTATGAAAGGTGAAGCCTTGGGAATGGTAGAAACTAAGGGCCTAGTTGGAGCAGTAGAGGCGGCCGACGCAATGGTTAAAGCCGCAAATGTAAAACTGCTGGGTTATGAGAAGATCGGTTCCGGTCTGGTAACTGTTCTGGTCCGGGGGGATGTGGGAGCCGTCAAAGCTGCAACCGATGCCGGGGCAGCATCGGCACAGCGGGTAGGGGAATTGATAGCAGTACACGTTATTCCACGTCCCCACAGTGATACGGAAAAAATCTTACCCCAGTGTGAATAGGGAAGAAGGGGGATGCCGGGCAATTTTGCCCGGTATCCCCACTCGCTGGTGAGGAAAGGGGCGGGGTACCGTGTATGAATCTTTAGAAAACGCGATCACACAAATCGTAACCCGGATCTTAGCACAGGAAAAGTTACCGGTACGGAGGGTCCCTGTAGGTATATCCAACCGTCATGTTCATCTAACGCCCGAGGCTCTGGAGACCCTCTTTGGTCAAGATTATAAGTTGCAGGTACGAAGAGAACTGTCGCAGCCAGGACATTATGCCGCTGAAGAGACTGTAACCATCGTGGGGCCAAAGGGTGTTTTCCAGCGAGTTAGGGTCCTGGGTCCGGTGCGGCGGGCAACCCAGGTGGAAATTTCCCGTACCGACTGCTACAGTCTGGGTATCAATCCCGTAGTTGAGGAATCGGGGGTTATTAAGCCGACCCCCTGTCTAGCCATAGTTGGACCATTAGGAGCCATTACCGTTTGTTCCGGGGTAATGGTGGCCCTGCGGCATATCCACATAAATCCAAGGGATGCTGCTGATTTGGGCCTTTCTGATGGTGACTTGATCAAGATCAGGACTGGTGGGAGAAGAAGTATAATCTTAGAGAATGTCAAGGTCCGCGTCAATGATAAATTTATAACCGAGGTGCATCTTGATTTAGACGAGGCCAATGCGGCCGACTTACGTACCGGGGATCTGGTAGAGATAATTACTACTGAGCCGGGGAAACAGGGTGACGCTTAGAGGGAGGTGAAGAGGATTTGACTGTATCAGAACTGCAGGTTACAGAAATTGTGCGGCGGGTAGTGGCCCAACTGGCGGGCAGTGGGTATAAATCTGCCCCCCCAAAATGTTTAGCTGTCTTTACCGGTGGTGTAATTGGGCTGGAAGATGTTTTGACCGGCCTGCGGGAGCTCAACCAGGCCGGTATTGAGGTTGTATCCCTCCTTTCCCGTAGTGCGGAGCAGATCATCGGGGTAGATAGGATTGCCGCCGCTCTAGACGGGGCACCCGTTTTTTCCGAGGATAACCCCGGTCCTGCAGGTGCCATGCTGCAGGAAGTGGAATTGGTTATGGTCCCGGTACTTACCATCAATACAGCTGCGAAGGTGGCTCTGGGCATTGCCGATAATCTTCCCACTACCGTACTGCGCAATGCCATTATTATGGGCAAACCGCTGGTGGCGGTAAAAAACGCCTGTGACATTACCGATCCCAAGCGGACAGAATTGGGTCATAACCGGGGCCCGGCAGTCTACACCCAATTGGTCCAGGATTATCTGGTTCGTCTCGCTTCCTTCGGATTTCAAATTATAGCTGCCCCGGAATTGGCCTCTACCGTCAAAGGGATTATCCAGCCTTCTACCACTACCTGCAAACAGGACTTCAGGGGAAAAAAACTAGTTACCCATGAAGATATCCTTAACCTCAAGGAACAGGGAGGAACTGTTATCATCCGTACGGGTACCCTGGTCACTCCTCTGGCCCGGGATGTGGCAGATAAAAATGGGCTGGAATTTGTAGTAGCGGATTGAATCGGTTGGCACAGGGGAAGGGAGTGGCTCTATGGATTTGGGTAAGGTAATTGGAAACGTGGTTGCTACAAAAAAGGATGAACGCCTTAAAGGATATAAATTACTCTTGGTAGAAGGGGTAGACCCTTTTGCTGTTTCATCCCAAGGCCATGGGCGTGTCTTTGTGGCGGTAGATGCTGTGGGTGCAGGCCGTGGGGAACTGGTCCTGGTAGTTAGGGGTTCAGCTGCCAGGCTTGCGGTTGGTGAATCGCCACCCATAGATGCCACTATTGTGGGTATCGTGGATGAGACCCATGTCAACCCTTAGTAATGTAAAAAGCTAAGGAGAGATGTAATGTGAAAATATATACCAAAACAGGCGATGCCGGTGAAACAGGCCTGATCGGCAATGTGCGGGTACCCAAGGACCATCTGCGGATCGATGTTTATGGAACTTTAGATGAAGCCACATCGAACATGGGGCTGGCCAGGAGTCTGGCGGGAGCGCAACGTACGCGGGAAATACTGCTGGCACTGCAAGAGCAGTTTATACACCTCTCGGCAGAAGTGGCCGCTGCCAGCCCAGATATTGCCGCCAAATTAAAGCAGCACATTACTGCTTCTGATATTGATTCCATGGAAAAAGATATTGATTGGTTGCAGGAACGAAAGTTGGCAGACAAGGGGTGGGTGTTGCCAGGGGCTTGCCCTGCCGCGGCTGCCATTGATGTAGCTCGTTGTGTAGTCCGGCGGGCGGAGCGGCTTTTAATTAAGCTGGGACGGGAGGAAGCAGTACGACCGGAGCTGTTCCGTTATCTGAACAGGCTCTCGGATCTCCTTTACGCTCTTGCCCGGTACGAGGAACGGGAATTTATTCTTCAGCAGGTCCGGGAAGGGGTAAAGGCACGGATTACTGTCGGGGACACGGCTCCTGCCGGGCTAAAGTGCTTAGATCTGGAAGCAGCTCGGGCCATTTGCCATGCTGCGCAGGAGAAGGCGGGCTCCCTGGGCATCGCCATAGTAGCAGCTGTTCTGGACCGGGGGGGTAATCTCCTACTCTTGGAAAGGCAGGAGGAGGCACTGCCGGTAAGCATCCAGCTGGCCCAGGATAAAGCCTATACTGCATTTGCCGTACGCAAACCCACCCATGAGCTTAATGCTGCGGTACAACCGGGTGAACCCCTGTACGGCATGCAGCATATCAATTCCATACCTCTGACAGTGGTTGGAGGAGGCTTCCCCCTAAAAGTAGGGACAGAAATCCTTGGTGCCCTGGGGATAAGTGGGGGTACTGTTGAACAGGATCTGGAAATTGCCAGGCAAGCGCTGGCAGCAGCTCAGAGGATACTTTCCGCTTAAAGACGTGGCTCGGGCAGTTTGCTGGAAGGGAGGATTAAGGGATGGTTAATGGTACAGACGTAGATGTACAAGCTATTGTCCATCGGGTTTTGGAACAACTCCGAAGTGCGGCACCACAGGTCTGCTGTGGTGATGGGGTTTTTGCTGATGTTGAAGGGGCAGTTAGCGCAGCTGCAATAGCTCAAAAAAAGTTGCTTAATCTCGGGTTGGAAAAGAGGGCTGAGCTCATCGAGGGGATGCGGGCTGCAGCGGTGGACAATGCCCCCCTCTTTGCCCGGTTGGCCGTTGAGGAAACCGGGATGGGGCGTTATGAGGACAAGCTTACCAAGAATATAAAAAGTGCGCTGAAAACCCCGGGTCTGGAAGATATCGAACCCACGGTTTTTTCCGGGGATCACGGCTTGACTCTGGTGGAAAGGCTCCCCTTCGGTGTTGCCGGTTGCATTACCCCCTCTACTAACCCTACGGAGACGATCATCAATAATGGTATCGGGATGGTCGCTGCCGGTAATACAGTTGTTTTTAGTGTTCACCCTGGTGCTCAGAATGTCAGCCTCAAGGCGGTACAGCTTTTAAACAAGGCCATTGTTGCGGCCGGAGGCCCCCAAAATGTTTTGACCAGCTTTGCGGAACCAACCATTCAGAAGGTCAATGAGTTGATGAATCACCCCCAGGTAGATCTTCTCGTTGCCACTGGTGGACCGGGGGTTGTTAAGGCGGTGCTTTCTTCCGGGAAGAAGGCCATCGGGGCGGGACCCGGCAATCCACCGGTAATAGTGGATGAGACTGCTGATATCCCCAAGGCTGCCCGGGATATAGTAGCCGGAGCCAGCTTTGACAACAATATACCCTGCAATGGCGAGAAGGAAGTATTTGTAATCGAGTCAGTTGCCGATAGTCTTATCGCCAATATGGTCGAAAACGGGGCCTATTTATTAAAGGACAAGGCTGCTATAGACAAGCTGGTCAAGCTGGTCACAACCGAAGAAGGGCATGTTAACAAGGACTATGTGGGTAAGGATGCTACATTGATTCTAGCGGAGATCGGGATCAAGGACTCCGCTGAGACAAGGGTTATTATCTTTGAAACTTCCGCGGATCACCCCCTTGTAGTAGAAGAATTCCTGATGCCCATTCTCCCCATTGTGCGGGTTAGAGATGTCACTGAAGCGATTGAACTGGCTGTATGTGTGGAGGGTGCTAGAAAACATACCGCCGTTATTCATTCTAAGAATGTAGATAATATGACCCGTTTTGCCCAGGCCATCAAAACCACCATCTTTGTCAAAAATGGTCCCTCCTTTGCCGGGGTCGGGGTAGGTGGTGAGGGTTTTATCACCATGACTATAGCTGGTCCCACCGGGGAAGGATTAACTTCTGCCCGGAGTTTTACCAGGGCGCAGCGCTGTGTCCTGGTGGGGGGCTTCAATTTGCGCTAACCCTGCCCGCAGTATTACCGGCAAAGGAGGCGAACGGAGTGATAGGCAGAAATCGATCAGAGCAGAACCCAAAAGGATCCCAGTTCTTATCTGGAATAAATAATCCCCCGACTCCAGTTGCCATCAGGGAGGCTGTTGCGGCTGCGGGCGTAGTCGGAGCCGGTGGTGCCGGCTTTCCGACCGCGGTTAAACTGGAAGCACAAGTCGAGTATGTGATTGCCAATGCTGCAGAGTGTGAACCCTTACTCCAGGGAAATCAGGAACTGATTCTCCATGCTGCGGGGGAGATTATTACCGGTATCAAGGCAGTTATGCTGGCTACCGGTGCCCGAAAGGGAATAATTGCCCTTAAAGGTAAACACCAGCAACAGGTGGAGCACCTGCGGGTGTTCTTACAGGACCGGGAGGATATTGAATTATTCCTTCTGGATGATTTTTATCCGGCCGGTGATGAGTATGTCCTGGTCTATGAAGCCTTGGGAAGGATTATACCAGAGGCCGGGCTGCCTTTGGATGTAGGGGCTGTGGTTAACAATGTCGAAACCCTGTACAATGTTGCCCGGGCCCTACAAGGCATACCGGTGACGGAGCGTCTGGTTACCGTCACCGGATGGGTGGAAAAACCCCTTACAGTCTCCAGCCTCATTGGCACCCCTTTCCGCCGGCTTGTGGAGCTGGCTCGGCCCCAAGGCAGCGATTTTGCTGTGCTGGAAGGGGGTCCGATGATGGGTGTAGCAGTGGAAGATCTAGACAAACCTGTGACGAAGACCACAGGCGGCCTCATTGTTTTACCCTCCTCCCATCAATTATTAGAACGGGCCCGGGTTAGGCTGGCCTGGGACTTGAAAAGGGCCCAGGCCGTATGTTGCAATTGTACCGCTTGTACCGAAACTTGCCCCCGGCATTTAATAGGCCATGATTTGGAACCCCATCGAATCATGAAGGGGTTGGCCTGGAATATGGACTCCCTAGATCTTTCCCAAGCCCTGCTTTGCTCCGAGTGTGGTTTGTGTGAGAGTTATGCCTGTGTCATGGATTTATCCCCGCGCCGCATCAATAGGTATTTAAAGAGTCTCTTACAGCAACAGGGCATAAAATTCCAGAGGCGAAATAAGGAGCTGGTTGTAGACCCCTGGTGCTTCGGAAGGCGGATCCCAACCTCACGCCTGTGCAACCGACTTGGTTTGGCCGCCTATGTTAGAGAAGCACCTTTGAACGCTGCAACTGTAGAGACTGAACGGATTATTCTCCCCCTGCGGCAGCATATCGGTGCGCCTTCCCAAGCCGTGGTAAAGGTGGGTGAGCGGGTAGAAGCAGGGGCCCTGGTGGCTCAGAAGCCCGCCAAAAGCTTGGGGGCCAATATTCATACCGGTTTATCGGGGCGGGTGGAAAAAGTGTCAGCAGCAGCCATTGTAATTACCAGGGAGGGGGGGTGATTGCTACGAAGACAGCACTGGGATTAGTGGAGTTTTCCAATATAGCCCAAGGAATTGCGGCCACCGATATCATGGTTAAGGCGGCCCCCGTTGAGCTGGTGCAAAGTTTGTCCTTGTGTCCAGGTAAATTCGTTACTTTAGTAGCAGGCTCTACTAGCGCTGTAAAAACATCTGTGACGGCAGGGACCGGTTGCATGCCCACATGCACCATAGATTCCCTTATTCTCCCCAATGTCCACCCTGGTGTTATCCCAGCCCTGGCTGGGGCAACCCGATTGGTCCTTGATGGGCAGGCTTTAGGAATAATTGAGACTTTTTCTGTTGCAGCTGCCCTCAGGGCAGCAGACACCGCGGCGAAAAAGGGGCAGGTGGTTCTAGGTGATATCCGCCTGGCGCGGGGCATGGGCGGCAAAGCCCTGGTGCTTATAATTGGTAACGTTTCTGCTGTGCAGGCAGCGGTTCAAGCAGGGGAAGAAAGTGTCAGTGACGGTTTTCTTGTCAGTACAGCATTGCTTACCGCCCCAGCGCAGGCCCTTTTGGAGAAGGTGTTATGACAGTTTGTAGATGGATTCTGTTGGTGGGCTGTCTGGCACTCTTGGAAGTTGGAAATAAGAAGTTATAAAGACAGCATAAGCACCAGGCTGTTTTTTATTTGAGCTAAAGGATAGACAGATAATTATTTACGTTTTATTTTGATACCTAACTCCCAGGGGTGGGTGCCACGGTTGACCAAGGCGAAGACAGATAACCTGGGAAAAATGACAATCTGCTAATTTTGCATATGTATGGAGGTGCTTGTCCTGGAAAAGATCTTAGTGATTAATACTGGGTCAACTTCAACAAAGCTGGCCTTGTTTTCCGGCAGGGATAGGATCTATGAGGAAACACTACGGCATAATGCTGCTGAACTGGCAAATTACGAACGAATTATCGACCAGCTGGCTTTTCGGAGTAGGTTAATCGTAGACTGGATGCAGGCCAAAGGAATCAAAATCAAGGACTTGGCAGCAGTCGCGGCCCGGGGAGGACTGGTCAAACCAATTCCGAGCGGGACTTATAGGGTAAACGAGGCAATGTTGCAGGATCTGGGCTGTTCTACCTTTGGCGAGCATGCCTCGAACTTAGGTGCCCTGTTGGCCCACGTTTTAACCCGCGAGACCAATATTCCAGCCTTTGTGGTGGACCCGGTTGTAGTGGATGAGATGCAGGAGGTAGCCAGATTAACCGGGCATCCAGACCTGGAAAGGCGCAGTATCTTCCATGCCCTCAATCAAAAGGCAGTTGGCCGTAGGGCCGCACGGGATTTGGGAAAAGCATATGAGGAAGTAAACCTGGTAGTGGCCCACCTGGGTGGGGGAATTTCTGTAGCAGCTCATGAATGTGGTAAGGTAATCGATGTTAATAATGCCTTAAATGGAGAGGGCCCTTTTACTCCGGAAAGGTCCGGGACACTACCGGCTGGACAGTTGGTAGAACTTTGTTTCAGCGGCAGATATAGTAAAAGAGAGATTATGGCCATGCTAAAGGGCAAGGGTGGAGTGATGGCATTCCTGGGGACCAACGACATGCAGGAGGTAGAACGCCGCCTGGAAGCCGGTGATGGAGAGGCAGCTACTGTCTTTGCTGCTATGGCATATCAGATCAGTAAGGAGATCGGTGCCCAGGTAGCTGTCCTTTGTGGAAAGGTAGATGCCGTGGTAATCACGGGCGGGATCGCCCATTCCCAGGCAATGATAACCGCAATTACCAAACGCGTGGAGAGGTTTGGACCGATTTTAGTCTATCCGGGTGAGGATGAAATGCTGGCCTTGGCAGAAGGGGCAGTCCGGGTTTTAGTGGGGGAGGATAGTGTTCGAGAATATCAATAACTGGGAAATTCATGCGAAGGAGAGGGTCTGTGGCAGCCCCCTCCTATTTATTTTGCAGTGGGTTAAATAGTACTGTGCTGTGCAGGGCAATAAGTCTAACCTGTTACCTCTGTCATTTCTCCGCTGTATACCCTTTCCAGGGCGGTGTCCAGGAGCAGGCTAAACAGATCGGTGTAGGGGATCCCGGCCTGGGAGGCCATATAGGGCAGGGAAGCGCTTTCGGTAAGGGTACCCTTAAGCCAGCGGTAATAGTCTGCTTATTGGCTATGTGTAGCCGAAAACAGATTTGCCGGCTCGTCATGTATGCGCTTCCTATGTTCCAGCTTATTGCCATTGGGCAAATGATGGCAGACAATCCTATTATGATAAAATTCATCATTGTTGCAAGACAGATTACGCCATTATGGCCCGCTTCGGCGGCAGCGTCAATGACGGTTGCTGGTATATGCGGGGCCAGGAACAGTGGCTCATGGATTATGTCTTGAACCAGGATTTTGTGGAGACCATGTTGGATAAAATGCTGGATATAACCATCCGGATCAATGAGAACT
>DUVO01000243.1 GCA_012841005.1 Bacillota bacterium
ATCAAGGCTAAACTCGATGCCAATGAAAGCCCCTTTGATCTGCCTCACGGCCTCAAGGAAAAAATCCTGGCAGAAGCAAAAAACCTGCCCTTTAACCGTTATGAATGCTCCCACCGGGAAAAGCTCCGGGCCCTCATCGCCAGGGAAAATGGGATTAACCCCGCCGGGGTAATCCTTGGCAATGGCTCCGATGAACTGATCCAGCTTTTAGTCCTGGCCTTTTCCGGTCCGGGAAAACCGGTGGTCATCCCCTCCCCCACCTTCTCCATGTACGAATTTGTGGCCAAACAGGTGGGAAGCAAAATCGTTAGCCTCCCCCTGCGCCCGCCTCAGTTTTCTCTGGAAGTAGAAGAACTGCTGGCTGTCCTGGAAGAGACGGGCCCGGGAGCCCTTCTCTTTCTCTGCCGCCCCAACAACCCCACCGGAAACAGCATCCCGGTGAAGGAAGTTGACCATATCCTCCAGAGGGTCCGGGGGCCGGTGGTGGTCGATGAAGCCTATACCGAGTTTTCCGGTTCAAGCCTGGTGCACCTCCTACACCACTATGAAAACCTGATCCTCCTGCGCACCCTCTCTAAGGCCTACCGCCTGGCGGGGCTTCGGGTCGGCTATCTCCTGGCCCATCCAAAGGTAGCCCGGCGCCTGGAGGCAACAAGGCTTCCCTACAATATGAGTGTCTTCTCCCTCCTCAGTGCCTGGATCATAATGCAGCACAGGGAAGAGATCCTGGCCCCCCTCGGGCGGCTCATTGCCCAGCGCCAAAGGGTGACGGAAGGCCTGGCGGCCCTTCCGGGGATAACTCCCCTGCCTTCGGAAACAAACTTTATTCTCTTTGCCCTGTCGGAACCGGCCGCCCCCATCTGGGAAGAACTAAAAAAGCGGGGAATCCTGCTCCGCTACTACCCTGATATACCGGAACTGGCCACCTACCTGCGAGTCAGCATTGGTACAGAAGAAGAAAACACCTTATTCCTCTCTGAGCTGGCCTCCATCCTCACAGCTGGGAGGGAAAGCAGGTGCTTCCCACACTAATACAGGACCGATACCTTGCCCAAGGAGGAATTATACATGCTCTTAATCCCCGCCCTTGATCTGAAAGAAGGCCGGTGTGTGCGCCTCCTTCAAGGCCGCCCCGAGGCGGAAACCGTCTTTTCCCACGACCCGGTGGAGGTTGCCCGGCAGTGGGAACGTCTGGGGGCCCAAAGGCTGCACATAATTGATTTGGACGGGGCCTTCACCGGCAAGCCCCAACACCTCCCGGTAATAGAAAAAATCCGGGCAGCGGTAAAAATTCCCCTCCAGGTGGGGGGAGGCCTGCGGGATGCGGCAGCAGTAGAACAGGTACTGGGACTGGGAGTGGAAAAGGTAATCCTGGGCACCAGGGCCGCCTGCGATCCCGGCTTCCTGGAGAAATTGGCCGATTCCTTCGGCCAACAGATCATCGTCAGCGTCGATGCCCGGGAGGGCCAGGTGGCTGTCCAGGGTTGGCAGGAAACCCTCTCCCTGACCGCACCGGCCTTTGTTAAGCAACTGGCCCGAAGGGGCATCGCAACCATTATCTTCACCGATGTCACCCGGGACGGAACCCTGCAGGGACCAAACCTTCACTCCCTGAAATCGGTCCTGGGGCTGGGGCCCCAGGTGATTGCCGCCGGGGGTATTGCCACCCTGGCAGACTTGTTGGCCTTACAAAACTTAGAAGAAAATGGCCTGGTGGGGGCCGTTCTGGGCAAGTCCCTCTATACCGGCAGCATCGACTTCCCTGCCGCCCTTGCCCTGCTGGAAAAGAAACAGTAACCAATCCTGGCTGTGCTGCAGCAGAAAGGGGAGAAACCAATGCTTGCCAAACGCATTATTCCCTGCCTCGACGTCAAGGACGGGCGGGTAGTGAAGGGAATAAATTTTGCCGGTCTCCAGGATGTTGCCGACCCGGTAAAGCAAGCCGCCTATTACGACAGGGAAGGGGCCGATGAACTGGTCTTCCTGGATATCAGTGCCTCTACCGAAGGGCGGCAGACCCTGGTAGAACTGGTGGCCCGGACGGCGGGACAAATCTCGATTCCCCTCATTGTCGGAGGCGGTATTAGGAAAACAGAAGACATCGCCCGGATCCTCCAGGCCGGTGCCAACAAGGTTTCCATCAATACGGCGGCGGTGTTAAACCCCCGCCTCATCAGGGAGGCTGCAGAAATCTTTAGCAGCCAGTTCCTGGTGGCAGCCATTGATGCCAAAAAGGTGGGACAGCCGGGTGAAAACAAAACCCGCTGGGAGGTCTATACCCACGGCGGAACCCGTCCCAGTGGCCTTGATGCTTTGGCCTGGGCCCGGCAGGTCGAGGAACTGGGGGCGGGGGAAATCCTCCTCACCAGTATGGACCGGGATGGGACCAAGGCCGGTTATGACCTGGAGTTAACCCGTGCCGTAGCCGAAGCGGTTTCCATTCCCGTAATTGCCTCCGGCGGAGCGGGAAACCTGAAGCACCTCCTGGAAGTCCTGACCCTTGGTAAGGCCGCAGCCGCCCTGGTTGCCTCCCTCTTCCATTACCGCCAGTATTCTATTGCCCAGGCCAAGGAATACCTTAAAACCAGAGGGGTGAAGGTCAGAGATGGAATGGCTTGACAGGATAAAATACGACGACCGGGGCCTGGTCCCGGTAATTGTACAGGACACCGGCTCCGGTAGGGTCTTGACCCTGGCCTATGCCAACCGGGAAGCATTGGTACGGACATGGCGGGAGAAAAGGGCTTGGTTCTACAGCCGCAGCCGCCAAAAGCTGTGGCGAAAAGGGGAAACATCGGGGAATGGGCAGCAGGTAAATGAAATCTGCATCGATTGTGACGGTGATGCCGTCCTCTACCGGGTGACCCCGGCAGGGCCGGCCTGCCATACCGGCTTCTCTTCCTGTTTCTACCGGCGGGTAGATCCAGAAGGGTCCCTGGTCCAGGAATCGGACCAACCAGAAACCCTACCCCCACCGGGTCCAGAAATCCTGGCGGAAGTATACCAGGTGATCCGCCAGCGCCAGCAGGACCTGCCGGATAACTCCTATGTGACCCGCCTGACCCGGCAGGGTTTGGATCGGATTTTGCAAAAGATTGGAGAAGAAGCCACAGAAGTCGTGCTGGCGGCCAAAAACCAAAAACAGGCCGACACCATCTACGAGATGGCCGACCTGTGGTTTCACTGTCTCCTTGCCCTGGGCTATCTGGAAATGCCGCCGGAGCTCGTTTATGCCGAACTACAAAAAAGGCGTAAATAAGGAGGGAGCATCATGCTGGCTGACTACCACCTGCACCTGGAAAACGGCCCCTTAACCAGGGAATACCTGGAAGAGTTTCTCCGGGTAGGCCGGGAGCGGGGCCTGGCCGAAATAGGCTTTTCCGAACATATCTATAATTTTACCGATAGCCTTTCCCTGTGGCCCCGGGCCTGGCAGGTACAGCCCCTGGCCGAACTGTCCGCATACCTGGAACTAATTGCTGCGGCCAAGGAAGAGGGCCTGCCGGTGAAACTGGGCCTGGAAACAGATTACCTGGAGAATAAAGAGGAAGAGCTGGCCGTCTTTTTAGACCGCTACCCCTGGGACTATGTCATCGGTTCCATCCACCACCTGGGGGATTGGGGATTTGACCATCCCGACTACCGGGACCAGTGGGAAACCACCGACGTCAAGGAGGCCTACCGGGAGTACTTCCGCCTCTTTTCTAAGGCAGCCAGAAGCGGTCTCTTTGATATCATGGCCCACCCCGATGTGATTAAGGTCTTCGGGTATCGCCCCGCCGAAACCATAGACGACCTCTGGGAAGAGGCGGCGGCAGCCATGGCGACGGGCGGGGTGGCCGTGGAGATCAGCACCGCCGGGCTGAGGAAACCTGTCGGGGAACTGTATCCCCATCCCGACTTCCTCCGCCGCTGCAAAGACCACAATGTACCCATCGTGATCTCCTCCGACGCCCACTACCCCGAGGATGTGGGGAAGGACTTCCCCCGGGCGGTCGCCCTCGCCCGCCAGGCCGGGTACGATAAAATCTGCCTCTTTACCGCACGGCAGCGGAGCCTGGTTTCATTATTAGTGCCATTTCTGGCATAGGGCTGGTCCCTCTGCAAACGGCGACTGAGCAAGGCCGCCCAACCTTATTAATACGGCCAAAGGGACCAGCCCGATTAACGAAGCAGCATAAATGCTACTCACTCGCCTTCAATACTAAACTCCCCGTTTAATTTCCGGTGTTTGAAAGTTCTCGTACGATTAGCGTAATCTTCAACGATATGGCCGTTCCCTATCAACCGGTACTTATAGATAACCAGCCCCTCAAGGCCCACCGGCCCCCGGGTATGAATTTTGCCAGTGCTTATTCCCACCTCGGCACCGAACCCATACCGGAACCCGTCGCTGAAGCGGGTGGAGCAGTTACAGAAGACATTGCCCGAGTCTACATAGTCCATAAACTGTGCAGCCTTCCCTTTGCTGCTGGTTATGATGCTGTCGGTATGCCCCGAACCGTAGGTATTGATATGGTCGATGGCCTCCTGGAGCCCCGACACCACCTTGACCGACAGCTTATAGTCAAGATATTCCGTCCGCCAGTCCTCCTCGGTAGCGGGAGCAACGGAAATCAATTCTCGTGTTTTCGAGCAGCCGACCAGTTCCACCTTTTTCTCGTCCAGGACTTTTTTTAACCGGGGTAAAAACCGTGGCGCGATTCCCTCATGTACTAAAAGGGTTTCTGTGGCATTGCAGACCGCCACGTACTGGGTTTTAGCGTCGACCACAACCTTTAGCGCCAGATCCAGATCGGCATCTTCATCCACATAACAATGGCAAATCCCGTCGGCATGGCCCAGAACCGGGATGCGGGAATTGTCCATGATATAGCGAACAAAATCATTGGACCCCCGGGGAATGATAAGATCAATATAGGCATCCATTTTGAGCATCTCATTTACATCGGCCCTGGTTTCCAAAAGGGCCGCCCAGTTGGCGGGAATGCCCGCTTCCGCTGCGGCACCGATAATAATCTCGGCCAGGATGCGGTTGGTCTCCCTGGCCTCGGAGCCGCCCTTGAGGAGGACCCCATTGCCGCTTTTCAGGCACAGGGTCGCAATCTGGACCAGGGCATCGGGCCTCGATTCGAAAATGACCCCTATTACCCCAATCGGGCAGGTCACCTTGTACAGCTCCAGCCCATCGTCCAGCTCCGTTGCCAGCAAGGTTTTCCCCACGGGATCCTCAAGCTTGATAAGGCTGTATATGCCATCAACCACATCGGCAATTTTTCCTTCATCGAATTTCAACCTTTTAACGAGGGGCGCCGGCAGGTTTTCCTCCTCGCTCCTCGCTATGTCGGTCCGGTTGGCCCTGATTATTTCCTCTTTCCGCTCCTTTAAAGACTCGGCTATCCTGGCCAGGGCTTTATTTTTCCTTTCCGTTCCCACGGCGGCCAATTCAAGGGCTGCCTTTTTAACCCGGCGTGCCAGTTCCTCCATACTCATATCAGTCCCCCCCTGTATACCCTCTGGCAAATATCATTATTCTACAGGTGAACATGGTTCTTTATTAGAATACAATATTGCAGGCGACCCTGCAACAACGGTTCCCCCTGCCGGGGCAAAGGGCCTTCTTTTTCCTGCCCTGCTACAAGGACCCCTTGGTGGAAGGGACACCCTTTACCTTCGGATCGAGGGCAACCGCCTGCCGCAAGGCCCGGCCGGCGGCCTTGAACAAGGCCTCAATACAGTGGTGGATATTGCGCCCATAGACTAGGTGCAGATGCAGGGTTATCCCGGCATTATGGGCAAAGGCAAGGAAAAACTCCTCCACCAGTTCGGTCTCAAATTCCCCTACCCGTGTCCCCGGACAGGAGGCATTATAAACCAGATAAGGGCGCCCGCTCACATCGACCACAGCCTCGGCCAGGGCCTCATCCATTGGAATCCGGGCAC
Source organism: Bacillota bacterium (assembly GCA_012841005.1). Classification (GTDB taxonomy): domain Bacteria; phylum Bacillota; class DTU030; order DTU030; family DTU030; genus DTU030. Next base: position 5,944 of record DUVO01000243.1, read on the forward strand.
TGCCAAAACGGGCGATGCCCTCCTTGTCCCCCAGGGCTTCCCGGAAGGCTCTACCCAGGCAGATACCGACATCCTCCACCGTATGGTGGGCATCGATCTCCAGATCGCCAACGGCCTTTACCTCCAAATCCAGAAGGCCATGTTTAGCCAGGGCTGTCAACATGTGATCG
>DUVO01000257.1 GCA_012841005.1 Bacillota bacterium
CACCTCCTCTGTGTTTTGTTGTGCTAACTTATCACTTCGGAGGATCGGCTTCTCGTTCCTTCTTTTTTTCTAATATTCTCCTCCAGTACCAGAGTTAATTTTACTCATACGAACCAGTTCCCCTGCTTACAATAATACTTGTTCTAATCCTATTGCCAATTTCGATGATCCCACCGGTGACAAGTCCTTGCCGGTCCGGGACCCCGGCTGTTCCCGGGTTTAAGAATTCGATGCCCCCCTTTCTAAACTTTTCCGCCCGGTGGGTATGGCCGAATACCACCAGATCCGCCCCCATTTCCTGGGCCCGGTAGAATAGAGGGAGAAAGCCCATCTTTACCCTGTAATGATGGCCATGGCACAAAAGGATTCGCCAACCTGCCACTTCAATGCTTTCCTCTGCAGGTCCCTTTACGCCAAGATCGCAATTGCCGACAACGGCCTGCACTGGGAAGCTAAATTCTCCAGCCAGGGCCGCAGCATCACGATAATAATCCCCGGCATGGAGAAGCAAATCAATGGCACCCATTTCTCTAATCAACTTTACTACCCTGGCCAGGGACCCATGGGTATCGCTCACTACACCGATTCGCACCTATCCCACCCCAACGCAACTGATAATTCCTGCAGCCGTCCCCGCAGCTGCTCCAGTGCCCTACCCCGGTGACTAATTCTATTCTTGGTTTCCAGTTCCGTTTCCGCCAGGGTACAGTTATATTCCGGAACGACAAAGAGGGGATCATACCCAAACCCCCCTTTTCCCCGGGGTTCAAGGCCGATATACCCCTCAAGGAAACCCTCTGCTGTCACCAACAAATCCTCAGGTGTAGCAACCGCCAGGGCACAGCGAAAACGTGCCCTCCGTTCCCGGTACGGCACCCCCGACAGCAGGTGGAGCAACTTGCTATTGTTGGCCTCATCATCCCCGTCTCTCCCGGCAAAACGGGCGGACAGCACACCGGGAGCACCACCTAAATAATCAACCTCCAGTCCCGAATCATCGGCCAGGGCCGGTAATTTACTGTACCGTGCGGCTGCAGTAGCCTTCTTACAGGCATTTTCCAAAAACGTGGAGCCGTCTTCGACAATCGGCCCAAGATCAGGAAAATCATGGAGGGACAGAAACTCAAACCCCAAACCGGCCAGTGCCCTGCTAAACTCCCGCATTTTCCCGCGGTTTTTAGTCGCTATCACCAGTGTTTTCTCTTTGCGAATTCCCATCCCTTTCTCCCCCAATAACCAGTTCCAAATCGCCCAGGCACTCCCTCTGCAGGGCAATCAACTCCCCAATACCCTTGCTGGCCAGGGCCAGCAAATCGTGGAGCTGACCCGGCTGCAGGGGCGCAGACTCTGCGGTCCCCTGGAGTTCAACATAATGGCCCCTTCCAGTCATTACTACATTCATATCCACATCGGCCTGGGAATCCTCTTCAAAGCACAGGTCCAGTACTGCCTCCCCATTGACAATACCAACACTGGTTGCCCCGATGAATTCCAGCACGGGGAAGGTTTTAAGGCCTGAGTCCTGCCGGTATAGTTTGTATAAAGCATCGACTAAGGCGACAAAACTCCCGGTTATAGCAGCAGTCCGGGTTCCCCCGTCGGCCTGGATAACATCACAGTCCAGCAATACCGTCCGCTCCCCCAGGGCTTTTAAATCAACGGCAGCC
>DUVO01000017.1 GCA_012841005.1 Bacillota bacterium
AGGCGGGCCAGGGCCCGCCGGACTGACCTTATCCCCCGCCCTTCCTGGATAATCTCCCCGGTGTCCAGAATTATTTCCGTCGCGTCTCCAGCCGCGGTATATACCGGCCGCAGGGCGGCAATCCGCCCCTGATAACCTGCCAACCGCCCCTGCATAGGAACCTCCCCTCCCTTTTTCTCATTTTGCCAACACTCCGGCAGTACCTGGCTCCGACGGTAGCCGTTCCGGCCGGCACTTTAGGCGTCACTACAACAACCCCCCTGCCAAATATTATAAACTCGAACATACGTTCGGTCAAGATCTGTTCCTTCCCGTCATAGAGGGGCAGGGACCGGCATATAATGTAGGGATGGGACTCTCTGGCAAAGGGGTGAGGACTTATCAATACCGAACAGGAACGGATCTACCAGGAGGAAAGGTCCCGGGAGTTGGCCCGGCGGGATCTGGAGGCGGAACGGGAAGCCAAAAGGGGACGGCGGCAGGCCTGGTTGGAACTGGGGAAAAGCCTGCTGCTCCTGGCCTTGCTCCTCTACCTGTACTTCTTATTGAAACCGGTCTATTTTTACTGAAAACGCCGCTCATCAAGCGGCCTTTTTCATAATCCCTCCCTTTTCCGGACATCTTACTCCTACTTGCCCCGTCCAGCGGGCAATGGTAGAATAAAAAGCACGGAAAGGGAGTGGATAGTCATGAAAGCCTTATCTATAGCCAGGGTCGGGGTCATCGCCGCCCTGTATCTCGTCATTACATACTTTTTAATACCCATCAGCTTCGGGGCCCTGCAGCTCAGGGTGGCCGAAGCCCTGACGGTCCTCCCCATTCTCTACCCCGAGGCCGTCCCGGCCCTTTTCCTTGGCGTCCTGCTGGCCAATACCCTTTTGGGCGGGCTGGGGTTGGTGGACATTGTCGTCGGGAGCCTGACCACCCTGGCGGCCGCCATCATCACCTACCGTTTCCGCCACAGCATCATTGCCTACCTGAGCCCCATTGTTCTCAATGCCTTTATCATCAGCATCTACCTGCACCTGCTGGCGGGTCTTCCCTACTGGCTTACCGTCCTTTCCATCGGGATCAGTCAGACCATCGTCGTTTTCGGCCTCGGCTATCCATTGATCTGGTATCTAAAGCGATACGTGGAAAAGTGAACGGTTGCCGTTAGCAATTGACAATGGACAATTGATAATTACCCAGTTGACAATTAACAGTTATTACTGTTGTCAGTTTTTTGCTTTTTTTAACTGACACCGTTGCTTATCGCAAAAGAAATGTTTATGGTTGCCTTTCTAACTTCTAATCCCCCACTTCTAACTGCCAAAAGGAGACTGTCCCCCTCAACTTGGGAATAAGGTCCTAGATGAAGTCCCAACAGCTGGGAAGGAGATCCGGGGGCAGTGGAGAAACTAGAAGGGGACAATAATACCAGGAGGGGGAAGTTGACGTGTCTGGAAATGTACAAGAAATCGCAGGAGGAGATTTTTCCACTGCCGTTTTAAAAGCACAAGACCCGGTGCTGGTGGACTTTTGGGCCACCTGGTGCGGTCCCTGCAAGATGCTGGCCCCGGTGCTGGAGGAAATAGCTGCAGAACTGGAAGGCAGGCTGAAAATGGTGAAGGTGAATGTGGAGGAAAACCGGGAACTGGTCGGCCAGTTTCGGATTATGAGCGTACCGACCCTGGTGCTGCTCAAGGATGGAAAGGAGCTTACCCGCCTGACGGGCTACCTTCCCAAGGAGGAATTGCTCGATAAATTGGAGAGCTTTCTCTAGTTCTACCGGTTTAGTCCAACCATTATTAAAGGGCGGGTGTTAAGCAAACACTCGCCCTTTGTAGTGCTGAAGCAGCTGTTCAGCCGGCCGCGCCGGGGAGAGAATTGAAAAAGTTGGCTAGTCCCTTTTAGGGGGACAGTCCCCAAGATACACCCTGCCTCAACTGCTAACTGTTCATTTTCATCAAATACCGTACTTCTTAAAGATCCGCTCCACCCGCTCCTCCTCGGAGAGGACCGCCCCGGTGCCGGTATCGACGGCATAAATGGCCCCGTTGATGGGTTTGGTAACCACTTCCCCACAGGCATAGGGATTTCCCTTAAGTTGGGGTGTATCCAGAAGGCCGATCTCTACAGCCCGGGCCAGGGTGGCAGGATCAGCCAGGGGATCCTCTACCTTCCCGCCTCCCAGGGCCTTGATGGCCTCAATCAGAATCAACGCCTCCCGTTTCAGTTCCTCCTTCCGGGCCGCTACCTCCGGATCATAGGTCATGTCCGGCATCCCGTGGAGGCAGTTCTGGATTACTTTGCGGGCAATCTTGCAGCTCTGGATGACGTCCTCGGCTGTGGCCGCATGGTGAGCCTCACAGTAACCCACCACATGGACGATATCGGGCTGCATTGCCATCTGGAGATAGACCGAAGCCCCCAGCTGGCCTATAGCATAGTCGGGGTCCACAGGATAGCTCAACAGACCGGTCCGGGTCTGGCGCAGGCAGCGGAAGTTTTCGTCCTCTAAGGCCTCGGCCAGTTCGGCCTTGGCCAGCATCTTGGCCAGGTCCATCTTGTCCGAGAGGGTGGGCGGGGTGTTGAACATGTAGGTGGCGATATAGTTTTTGACCCCCATCTTCTTATTCAGGTAAGCGCTGAGGTAGGCCGACACCACGGCCACCACGTCGTGGCAGTCCCGCAGCTCCCAGTGATGGGACTCGTTGGCCTCCACCGGGACATCCCGTTCCCCGTGCCACTTCATCAGGGCCAGATGTTCTTCGATGGATTCCTGCAGGGTCATGGGACCCCGGCCGTCCACCCTGTTGAACCAGAAGATGGAGGTGGCACACCAGGCATTTTTGATGGTCCGCCGGAGCATCTCCCCATAGCGCAAGATCTGGGCCGTCCCAGCGTAGGAACGCATCAAGGGGTAATTGCCCCGCCGGGTTGCTTCATAAAGGGCCCGGAAATCCTCCTCGGAACGGATGGGCACACCGCCGGCCCCCCGCCTGCTGGGATCGGCCTTCTCGGGGGTGAAGAAATTCTCCTGGGCATCCTGGTCAGGGCCCAGGGACACAACATCCAGGACCTCGGCCTCGGCAATCCTTTTGATTCCGTCCACCGTCGGTTCAATGGTATCGGCCGGGAGGCCGAAATGGTGGCGAATGATGGGGAAAGGCTTTTTCCATTCCAGCCGTTCCATGAGTTCATCGGGAAAGTCTGCCGCCGTCCGGGCCTCAATGTCCTGCCCCTTGAGCCAGGCGATGACGTTTTCCAGGGGCTCTTCCCCGGTGAAATAGGCTTCAAAGAGGCCCACTTCCTTGGCCTTCTCCGCCACCGGAGGAGTGCCGCCGAAGATAAAGCGCCGGTTGAGGAGGCCTGCCTCCTTTAGCCCCTCTTTCAGTTCCACCAGCAGGCTGTATCCGGTTTCCGGGGTGAGGCGGTAGCTGATGGCCACTATGTCAGGATCCGTCTCCCGGATGGCCCCGATGACGTCCTTGATGGGGGTCGCCGCCCCCATAAATTCCGTCTGGTAACCCTGCTCACTGGCCAGGCGAAGAAAATTCAGGGTCCCGGCCACATGGACACATTCCCCGATGGGGGTACCTAAAATCTTGGGCATTTTCCTTTCCTCCTATTCACCCTATTTTTTATCCTCTGAAACCTTCTGTTACAAAATGGAGCATTTCCTCCCGGTTCAACCCGGCCAGGCCCAGGTTCGCCACGGTGCGGCCTTCGGCCCAGAAGTCCCGGTCGTAGAGGATGCAGGCGAGATCTACCATGGCCCGGCAGGCCGGTGTGGGCACACCCAGGCTTTCCCCCAGGGAGGCAAAGGGTACCAGCCCCGTGGGAATGTCTTCCAGGACGTAGCGGACTTGCATGGAGGTGGGTGCGGCTATATCCCAGTAGGCTTTGGTGTTGTGAAGGAGCTGGTGGAGGTTTTCCCCTTCACTGCCGTACACCCGGCGCAGCCACTGGGCCGCCGATTCCATCTCTATGCCCAGGGCCCGGGCTATGGCGACCCGCTCGCTGTCGACCTTGGCCAGGGCTTTGGTGACCGTCTCCGTCATGCCGTCTACGTAGAATTTGAAGGGAATCTTGGATTCAATCCGGCCGGTGTTGAGAAGGACGGTGGTGGGATGGAAGATGGCTCCAATGTTGTCCAGGCTCGTCACCAGGACGTTGGCCGCCGCTTTGAACTGGGGCAGGACGGGGCAGAGGCGATCCAGGACCGCCTGGGTGTCCCGGGCGGGGAAGGCTGCCACCGCCACTTCTTTTTTCAGCCCCTTTACGGCTACCCGGGCCGGGCCGGAAATGCGGCAAGCGTAAAGAAGGGTCTGGGCTTCGGCTATCTTGACGTCGGCCTTGAGACCTGATTCTTTTAAGACCTGGGCAAATTCCAGGACCCCGCCGGTGCGGCCGGGGTGAATGGTGATGATCTGCCCGTCTACCAGGTGGGGGGCCAGGGCCTGGGCCATGAAGCGGTGGACAAAGGCGGGTACTACTACCAGGATGATTTCGGCGCCTGCTACGGCTTCGGCTATGTCGGTGGTGACTTTGTTGACAGGGCCCACTCCTTCCAGGACCCCTTCAACTTCTACGGCGCCCTTTTCTTTGATGGCGGCCAGCTCTTCGGGGAATTTGTTGTAGATGTTGACCTCTTTCCCCAGCATCCCCAGATGGGCTGCAAAGGCATGGGCGCCATTGCCGGCCCCCAGTATGGCCACCCGTTTAAATCCTTCTTGCGCCAAGTTGCGAACCTCCTTTTTGTTCTCTTCTTTCTCCGGTATTTTCCTTTTCTTTCTCTCTACCACCCTCCTTTCTTTAGGAACTGGTGGCGGCGGCCCGCTGTTTTTCGGACCAGCCTATGCTTTTCTTTAATATGTTCAGGGCCTGGGCGGGGGCAATCTGCCCCAGGAGGCCGGCCGCCCACAGGACGTAGTCCCGGTCCCAGAAGAAGCGGGGCGCTTTGGGCTGAAGGACCAGGGGGTTTTGGTTGCGGCTGAAGGCCCGGGAGAGGATCTCTACCGGGTCATCCATGTGGGCAAAGATGCCGCCGGTCCCAATGACGTTGGGGACGTTGGTGAGGTCTTTTCCTTCCTGGATGAAGTAGAGGCCGGAGGGGGTGTAAAGCTCTTTCAGGGTCCCCACGTGGCGCTGGACGGCCAGTTCAACGACCGTGACCGCCAGGCCCCTTTCC
>DUVO01000192.1 GCA_012841005.1 Bacillota bacterium
AAAAACCAAACTGCCTAAACCCATGACATTGTAACTTAAACTCCAACTATCCCTTAACCCGTTTCAAAGAGCTGTATTCGGGTTTAGTTTCCTATTGCCTCTTTTAAGGCTGTTCAAATGTGTGTTCGCTTAATATCGCCATATGGAGTTGTCAAGGTGCAAAGTTACGGTTGGGGATGCTCCTAAACCTACTCAACCGTCACAACTTTCCGAGAACCTACAAGAAGGGACGCCCCAAACGCCCCTGCTAAAATCCATTTAATATATACGCACCCGCCCCTGGCATTATGCTTTGCTTTCCCCCGGAGAGAGAAGAACACAGGGTGCCATTCCCTGTGTTCTTTAAAAGATGACATCAACTCAGTGTCACCGCCTCTGTGACAACAACTCCGTCCCCTTGTCACTGCGTCCCCTTGTCACCTGTTATAGGACGCGGATGGTCTCCAGGGTGGCGTCCCGGGGACCGGAAATCCTGAGGCCCGCTTCCTTAATCAAAGTAAGGTAATCAATGATATCTGAGGTGAGCCGCTCACCGGGGCAGACGATGGGTATCCCCGGGGGATAGGCGGTGACAACCTCGGCACTGATCTTCCCCACGGCCGCCGGGAGATTCACGACCCGGGCGGACCGGAAAAAGGCCTCCCGGGGGAGCAGAACCAGTTCCGGGATCATGGGCTCCTCAAGCAGGTCTTCCGCCCGCCGGAGGAGCTCGCAATTTTTGGCAAACTCCCGGTACCGGGCGGCAATTTCCCGTAAAGCAAATAATAGCTTTTCTAGATCACTATCAGTGGTGCCGATGGTAACCATAAGGAGGATATTGTAGAGGTCAGAAAGCTCCACCTGCAGATTATACTGATAGCGCAAGATGAGTTCCACCTGCTGCCCCGTCAGGCCCAGGTCCTTCACCGTCACCGTCAGCTTGGTCTCATCCAGATCGGCACATCCCGGTGTCCCGGCCCTCTCCCGTCCGAAGCAGGAAAGACCAGGAATTTTATTTATTTCCTCCCTGGCCCAGCGGGCCCGGGAAAGGGTTTCGTCCAACAGCATGCGGCCGTTAAGGACCATCTGGCGGCGGGCGCCATCCAGGGAAGCCAACAGCAGGTAAGAAGCACTGGTACTCTGCAACAGCCTGAGGCTCGACTCCAGCCGCTGCCGATCGAGGCTCTCACCCTTTACATGTAAAACTGAACTCTGGGTTAGACCCCCCAAGAGTTTATGCATACCCTGGGCGGCTGCTGCCGCCCCGGCCGCCAATCCCGGTGTGGGAAATCCGGGATGAAAATAGAAATGGGGGCCATGGGCCTCATCCAGGACCAGGGGCACGCCAAAGGGAACCATAGCCGACTTGATCCCTTGCAGATCAGAGGTAGTGCCGTAATAGGTGGGGTTGATGAGAAGCACTCCTTTGGCATCGGGATGACGCTGGAGCATTTTCCGGATCCTTTCGGGGGTTACCCCCAGGGCGATTCCCCGGGCGGCATCAACTTCCGGGGCCACAAAGAGGGGATAGGCTCCGCTGAAAATTACCCCCGCGATCATTGATTTATGCATATTGCGGGGCACGATTATTTTATCACCTGGATTGCACAGGGTAAGGAGCAGGGCTTGCACACCACATGAGGTTCCATTGATTAAAAAATAGGAATAGTCGGCCCCAAAGGCCTCGGCCAAAAGGTCCTGGGCATGCGCCAAAACTCCCTGAGGTTGGTGTAAATCATCCATGCCTTCAACCCCGGTAATATCCAGGGCAAAGGCTTGCTCCCCCACCAGGCGCCGTACCAGGGGGTCGAGATTGCGCCCGCCTTTATGCCCCGGCATATGAAACCGGACAACCCCATCCTCCAGGTAGTTGGCCAGTGCCTCCAGGAGAGGAGCCCTGGTCTTCATTTCATCATTCACCACCAGTAGATCACCGCCTTAGTTTAAGTAATCCTTGATCAAGGTAATGGGTGTCTGCTGAGC
>DUVO01000041.1 GCA_012841005.1 Bacillota bacterium
TCAATGGTCCACTCAATTGTGGCGGTACCCGTCTCACCTCCGCTGCCGGTCACCCCGACATTTGTCTCAAGAAGCGCCTTCGCGTCCGTTTCCGAGGTACCGTAATCGACTTCAATGTCGAAATTTTCAGCAGCAGTCGACGCGTACTGGACAGGCTCCGCGGCCTCATCCTGGACAATAACTTTTACATGAGCTTTTTTTCCTCCCGGATTGACGATGCCATCGGGCAGGGTAAAGGTTCCCTCGAATTCATAATCGCCTGCTGTATCGCCGTCATACGGGGGAGTGCCGCCGTCCCAGCTAACAGTAAGATTCTCAGTTGAACCATCGTCCAGCGTGACCTTAACCTTGGCAGGAAGGCCTGTATCAGCAAGAGCGGTCCCAAAGGGAACCGTGATATCCCCGAGTGTTTCTACACTTACAATTTCACGATCCACGACGGGGGGCACCGCGACCGATACCTTGACCGTGTAAGTCTGTTTTGTCTTCCCGTCTTCGGCAGTGACCGTAAAGGTCCAGGTCTTGCCGCCGTCGGATGTACTGGGGGTGCTGACCTTGGCCTTGCCATGGTTGGGGGTCACCTTGACATCACTGGCCTTGAGGTCGGAGAGTATGGTGCCGGAAGGCAGGGTGACCGAGAAGGTATTGCCGGACTTGGTCGCCGTTACACCCTTGACCGTGACACTCTTGACACTGGCATCCGTACTCAGCTTCATCCGGTAGCCCTTATTATTGACCTGGTATTCCTCAATTACCTTGAGGTCGGGATCAATCACCTTGACAAACTGCAGGGCAACCCGTCCGGGGTCGGCGTTTCCGCTATTAAACCATTTGTAAATGGCGACAACATTTCTGCCGAGCTCCATGACATACTTAGTAATAAATATGTCATAATCGACATGCTGCTCCGTCACCTTGCTCAAGTAAGCAATCACGCCGCCGCCAGAAGTACTCTTCGAGGCGAAATAGAATTTGGCAAGTTTGGCTTGAGAGCTATTCTGGTTAACCCGATAGTAAATATACGAATCAATCAGCTGATCGTAATCAACAACGTAGTGAACACCATTACTCTTGACGACATAGGCTACCGGTGGCACAAAAGCCTGCTGCGCGAGCACTTCCGTGATCGGAGTCGCGCTGAAAACCATCGCCACCGCAAGCAGCAATACCAAGAGTCTGCTGCTCATTTTTCTTAATTTCATTTTGGGGCCCCCTTGTATTCGTTGCTAAGTCACGATTATGATTGCCGGCCGAACAAGGTTATCGAGATACCTTGACTTTTGAACTGTAGCTTTTGTCAGCTAAGGTCTCCGTTTTGATCCAATATTCATTCGCGGACGCAGACGGCTGCATGGTCTGCCCGCCATAAGTCACTTTGTAGCTGCCCGTGTATCCATCATTCGTTTTGATTTTTACAAATACCAAAATCTCCCCCGTCGCCGTCACAGCGTCGTCCGTTGTGACTGAATAAGTGAAAGGCTTGGCAGTTGTTGTGGTCGTTGACTTCTTGGTTGTGGTCGTCGCCTTGGTCGTGGTTGTCGGCTCTTCCGTGGTTGTCGGCTCTTCGGTCGTGGTCGTCGTGGTCGTCGTAGTCGTCGTGGTCGTTGTAGTCGTTGTCGGAGGCTCGGTTGGAGCTTCGGTCATCTCGGTTGTTTCGGTCGGTTCCGGTTCCTCTTCACGCTTGCAGCACTTGGGAACACACAGAATCAAAAGAAGCAGGAGAATCAGGGCCAGAACAGCGGATAGCGCTGCCAGAATATTTCTTTGTTTTTCGACCTTAGTCAGGACTTTTTTCTTGTCATCTCCGTTGCTCATGTCGTCTCCTCCAACTTTCTGTTTTGGAATTGTTTGTCTTTAGGTTGAAAATGATTGAAAGGGATATAAAAAAGGCGCCACCCTGAATCCATGATGGCGCTCTTCGTCCCTGATACTTCTGGATCCATACCAGTCGTATGTTCCATAAAAATAGAAAACCCGAACACTTCTCCCCTACCTATCTCCATTGTTACATTATCACCAAAGTCTACACCTCTTGTCAACTTGAGAAAGTATAAATATACGAAAATTTGGGTTTACTGAAATAAAGACATGGTTTTCCCGTTGAAACTGCATCCGATCTGCCCGGCATTACCCCTAACTATGTCTTCAAATTAATCAACTGCACTGCTTCTGAATACCGGCCATCAATCACTCCGTCTCATACGCGGGGCACTTCCTTCACTTGATTATCCCTATCCCGGGAGTTGATATTTTGGCTGAGGCCGATCACCCCGCCGTAATTGCCATACCTCCATTATCAACTTTTGCGCAGCCTTCTGCGCAGCATGGGGATGGCCACCCCACATGGAGCCGCCCCACGCCGCCTATGGCCAAAGGGGCAGCGTCGCGCCGGCTTTGCCCTGAACGGGTGTGTCCTGCCCGATCGGGGAAAGCCAGTCGTCAAGCCGCGTGATCTGCCCCAAGTTGAGAACCGTGCCGTCCTTGCCGTTGGTGACGGTAAAAACGAAGGCCGTGCCGTTTTCGGAGGTTTCCGCGACGGTTAGATAGCGCATCCCGATCCCTCCTTTCGCTGCAGGATAGCATTTTTACTTTAGTCGCATTTGCGACGTCCTGTAAACAAAAACGAAAGGGATTTTTTAGCGAAATCGTGCTTTGTCTGTGTGAGCAGTAATCGCAAAAAGTGAACGAAGATGAAAAAGCCGAAAACCCTGTGAATCTGTGGTTTCCGGCTCCCGGCATGGTGCGCCAGAAGGGATTCGAACCCCCGGCCCCTTCCTTAGGAGGGAAGTGCTCTATCCTGCTGAGCTACTGGCGCATGAATCCTTGACAGTATACCAAAAGCGGCCCCGCTTTGGCGGAGCCGCTGGTCAAACAAATTGTTCGGGACCGGTAAGTGATTCTTACTTGTCCTCTGCCTCACCTGCTTCATCGCTGAATTCGTAGTCTTTGCCGGGCAGAACAGCATTCAGGACAATACCCAGGATCGCCGCGATGGCCAGACCCGACAGGTTGATCTCAGTCGCGCCGACCGGGAAGGTCAGGCCGCCGCGAACATCGAAGCCAAGGCCGGAGACCAGGATAACGGCCGCGATGATCAGGTTGCGGGTATTGGTCAGGTCGACCTGGTTCTCAACCATGTTGCGGACGCCGATGGCGGTGATCATACCATAAAGGATGAAAGACACGCCGCCAATGACCACGCTGGGAATGGAGCCGATGGCTCCACCGACAACCGGAACGAAGCTCGCGATAATCGCCATGACAGCAGCGACCTGCATGACCCGCGGGTCATAGACACGGGTCAGAACCAGAACACCCGTGTTCTCGCCGTAAGTGGTGTTGGCGGGGCCGCCGACGATGGAGGCCAGGCTGGTCGCCACACCGTCACCGATCAGGGTGCGGTGAAGGCCGGGTTTGGCGATAAAGTTTTTGCCCACCGTGGCGGAGATGGCGACGATATCGCCGACATGCTCCATCATGGTGGCCAGCGCAATCGGCACAATGGTGATGATGGCGCTTACATCAAACTTCATGATCTGGGAGGCTGTCACCGGGACTCCGACAATACCGACACCCTTGAGCGCCGAGAAGTCAACGATACCGAAGAGCAAGGACAGGACATAACCGACGATAACGCCTGCCAGGATGGGGACAATCTTCAGCATGCCCCTGCCCCAAAGGTTGGAGACGATAATAGCAGCGATCGCACCCAGGGCGATCACCCAATTGACCCCACCGGGCAAGGCTGCACCGTCTTTTACCCGGACCAGGGTATCCATGATGCCACCATCACCGGGCCCCCCGATTGCTACCGGAGCCAGAATCAATCCGATCAGCATAATGACCGGGCCCGTGACAACGGGCGGGAAGAAGCGCATGACGCGCTTGGGGCCAACCAGCCGGATGATTCCAGCCACGATGACATACACGAAACCGGCGACAAAAACACCGCCGCACGCGTAAGGCAGTTTGGCGGGGTCATTTTGCCCCACATGCAGATAGCCTGCGATAAAGGCAAAGGATGAGCCCAGGAAGGCGGGAACTTTACCTCCTGTGACCAGGTGGAAAAATAAGGTCCCGACGCCGGCTGTCAGCAGGGCTGTCGAGACATTCAGGCCGGTCAGAATGGGAACCAGGATGGTGGCGCCGAACATCGCAAACAAATGCTGTACGCCCAACACCAGAGTTCTCGGAACCCCCAGCTCCCTGACATCGTAGACAGGCTCAATGCCCAGCTTTGATTTCTCTTTTGCTTTTTTCAGCGTGCGAGAAACGGTATTGCGGGACAACCTCAACGATTCAGCGATTTCTCGCTGATTGAAAATGCCTGCCGCTGCCATCCTGATGATTTCTCGGTATTGGGTCATATGCTGACCTCCTTAAATAATAGTTGCCGCCATTCGGCGGCAACTCATTTTAACAAGGAGATCTAAAATGTTTTAACGGTTTCGATTAAAATGTTTTTTCAATGCACCTTTTGCCCGGAATGCTTGGCTCCCATGTCCCGGAATGGATGGTTCTCAACCGCGGAATCCTTGGCTCCGAAGCGCGGAACGATGTAACTTTCGCGTCGGAATATCCACACAGGGATTTGATTTTTCAAAAGGGATCCGGGCTTGGTGGTGGACATTCCAAAGGGACGTTGTCTCTTTCGATCGTGGAAGAGCAGTGATTATTTGAACTGAACCCAAAATGTTGGACAAAAAAGATAAAATGACTGACATGGGAGGTCCAGGATGTGAGATTTTTATTTCTTGTCGCCGCGACGATAGGCGGCCTTTTGTTTTTCCACAATTTGTCGTTTGGTGGCCATTGATAATTTCATTCCCTTCACCTCCTTACGGAGGATTTTGGACGACATTTATTTATTTGGCTACGACTCCTGTTTCGACAACATTATTTGCTGGGCGACTCGGGACGTTGATAATACAAGTGTTGTGGTATAAAATGGATTACAAACCACTAGTAACTTGACAATCTAAACCTCCCTGTAGTGCTCTGTACGGTCTGAACTAGCGATGCGTAAACAACAGAGGATTGCCTGATGCGATCTCGTACGCAAACCAAAGGGTGCCATCGACAACATGCTGGGGAGCCGGAGACATTTTCTGTTGACTCCGGTTGCATAGAAATTAAACAACTTGATCTCACAGACAAAAACGCATTTTTTGTGCGCTAATTATTCTTAAAAAAACCGGGGAGATTAGTTTTTAACCACTAGAAACTTGACGTCTCCCCGGTCTTATGTAAGGGCGCTCAATCTATCACGACAGTTGGAACCATCTAATGATCAGCTCCATGATGTCCATATTCAATCCCAAGGGACTGATCGCGTTATATGTAAACGCGCCCTTTTTCTGGCGGAGAAGGAGGGA
>DUVO01000226.1 GCA_012841005.1 Bacillota bacterium
CCCACCCTGACACCGGCGGGGGATATAAGGGTATCTTTACTCAAGAGCTTAATCAAACCCATTTCGCCGATATCCCTGAGGCGCACCTTGCATTCCTTCCCTTCTGCAGCAACTTGGGAACCTTCCCGCCTATCCCATAAAGAAAAAACCACAATTCCTTGTGGTCACAACCTTCTCTCTAATATGATACCATTCCCGTATTTCTTTGTAAACATTACCAGATAACTACCCCGGCCTCCTTTCCGGCTTTTCCCGCACCAGGGTGTTACAGTAGGGACAGACCCACTTCCGGTGGGTAGCGGCAGAGTAGGAACGCTTTCCACAGTAGGGACAGGTACAAAAGGGCATTGGCTTCCCTCCTTTAATCAAATAACATCTCAACCCCTGTCCACCCTTCCCTCTCTTCACTGGAACAGGCAAACTTCCTCTCCTCCCCGGGCTGCAGGTCGGGAAGATAGTGGAAGGCCATAGCGATTATCTCTCCCTCCGCCCCGGTAAATTTCAGGATCACCTTGACCAAATCAAGTTCTTCGGTGCCTATATTGGTCACCTTCCCGGTAATATGGAGAAATCCACCCTTCCCCCGGGAAATTTGCAGGTCACTTCCCATCAGGGGTATAGCCTTCTCCTGAGCGGGATATCCAGGGGCTATGAATATCTCTATGCTTTCCACCGCTTCCTCTTCCGGGAGCAGGAGGCGATACGGTTTCTTTTCTCCCGGGTTGAGGTGGTTTATATATGTATATTCCTGGCCAACAATCTCCCCCCGCCGATTGCGAAAGATAGCCTCTACTCTGACCCAGGCCGTCGCCCTTTTCCTTTCATTCATTACTTCCCCCACCACACAGGCACAACCATGGGAAAAGTAAAGGACAGGTTCTTCCGCCACCAACCCTGGCAGGGCAGCTGCAGCTGCCGTCACCTCGCCCCGGTTATCCAGCACCCCCGGCAGGACAAGGGGACTGGCAACAGGTCCGGGGCCCTTTCCCCAATAAGAAAACAGGAAAGATAAAAGCAACAGGATCAGAAAAAACCCAGTAGCCCCCCTCATCGACTGTGCCACCCCTTCTTGCCCTTGTTTAGTTTTATTAATACCATATTATTCCAGCTATTCCTCCTGGGATATTCCCCCACCCTTCGGCAAAAAAAGTGTTCCCGCGGGCCCGGCGGGCATGACCGCCGTCGTCTCCCGCCCAAATCCCCCGAATACTGTCCGGAAAAAAGCCAACAGCCCGGAGCTGTTGGCACCAGAAAAATACATAATTACCTGCCTTTATCCAAGATTAAGGTTTTCCAAACACCGGTCCATATAGGCTCTGATTTCGCCAGCGGTATTTAAGCCCAGGGCATGATTTGCCATCTGGCGGGCATCGCGCCAGGACAAGGAACGGATAACCTGTTTAACCAGCGGCACTGCTGGGGCACTCATGCTTAATTCATCCAACCCCAAACCTAAGAGAAGGGGGATGGCTCTAACTTCACCGGCCATTTCCCCGCACATGGCTACCGGGATCCCGGCAGCATGCCCCGCAGCAATGATTCCTTTGATCAGGCGCAGCACCCCGGGATGAAAGGTCTCAAAGAGGTGGCTCACCCGCTCGTTCTCCCTGTCCACAGCCAGGCTGTATTGAACCAGGTCATTGGTACCAATGCTGAAAAAATCTACTTCCCGGGCCAGAATATCGGCCGTCAGGGCAGCCCCGGGGGTCTCGATCATGACTCCCACCTGTAGCCGGTCATCATAGGCTTCCCCCCGGCGGTCCAGTTCGGCCCTTACCTCTGCCAGAACCGCCCTGGCCTGGCGCACTTCTTCCACACTGGCAATCATGGGGAACATCAATCTGATTGTACCGTAGGCACTTGCCCTGAGGATAGCAGCCAGCTGGACCTTGAAAACATCAGTACGATCCAGGCAGTAACGAATTGCCCGCCAACCCAAAAAGGGATTCCCTTCCTGGGCAAGGCCCAGGTAGGGCAGCTCCTTGTCTCCCCCAATGTCCAGGGTTCTTATGACTACAGGTCGGGAAGCAAGCTTCTCGGCCACTTCCCGGTAGGCCAGAAACTGTTCCTCTTCTGTCGGAAGGGAATTCCGGTCCATATACAAAAACTCCGTGCGAAAGAGACCAATCCCGTCGGCATTGACCTTCTCCACCCCCTTCAGATCAGCGGGGGAACCGATATTGGCCAACAGTTCTACCCTGTGACCATCGGGGGTTTGGGCCGGCAGTTCCCGCAGGGATACCAGACGGCGGTGAAATCCCCTGTACTTTTCTTTCCTTTCCCGATACTCGGCCCAGTCTGCAGGGGTCGGATCCAAAATCACCTCTCCCCTGGTCCCGTCAACAATGGCCTCCTTAGCCCGAGAAAGACCCTGCCTCTCCATCGCTTCTCCCAGACCCACCACGGCCGGGATCTCCAGGGAGCGGGCTATGATGGCCGCATGGGAAGTCCGCCCCCCGGTGACGGTGGCAAAGGCCAATACACGGTCGGGCCTTAACTGGGCCGTCTCCGAAGGAGACAGGTCCCGGGCAAAGACCACTACCAGTTCCTCAAGATCTGCCAGGGCAGGGCCGGCCACACCAAGAAAATTGCGCAGAATACGATCCCCTACGTCCCTGATATCGGCAGCCCGCTCCCGCAGATATTCATCTTCCAGCTGGGCCAACATCTCCTCCAGTTCTGAAACCACAGCGGCAATGGCCCGGGCCCCATTGGTCCCCTGGCGGATCCTTTTTTCGACCTCGTCCACCAGGGCCGGATCCTGAAGGACCAGCTGGTGGGCAGCAAAAATGGCCGCTTTATCTGCCCCCACCTCCCGGGCAACCCGCTTTTTAATAGTTTCCAACTTCCCTTCCGTCTCTCTTAGGGCTCGATGAAAGGCGGCGATTTCCTCTGGGACCCTCTCCGGCGAAACCTGGTACGTGGGTAAAGGAAATTCACGGGCCTCCAGGTGGTAAACCGGGCCCCCGGCGATTCCAGGTGAAGCGGCAGTTCCTTTAAGTACAAGGGCTTGTTTTTCCCTTGCCATTGGCCGTCCCCCCATACTATTGTTCCCGCAGGGCAGAAATGATCTCCCGGCAGTAGGCAGGCAGGTCAGCTGGCGTCCGGGAGGTTATGATATTGCCACTCTTCACTACCTCTGCGTCCACATACTTGGCCCCGGCATTTTCCACATCATCCTTAATGGCACTAACACAGGTTATAGTATGCCCCGGCAGGATCTTGGCCGAAATCAATACCCACGGTGCGTGGCAGATGGCAGCAATAATCTTTCCCTTGTTGTAGGCAGCCGCCACCAGTTCCAACACGGCGGGATAACGGCGCAGTTTGTCGGGAGCCCAGCCGCCCGGAACCAACACGGCCGCAAACTCATCGGCGGTAACTTCCCCGGCGGTGACATCGGGTACCGCCGAGAGGCCGTACTTGCCCCGGTAAGTGGTCGCACTCCCTGAACCCACCAGAACCACCTCTGCACCTTCCTCCCGTAGGCGAATGACAGGATACCACAGTTCCAGATCCTCAAAGCCCTCCTCAACCAACATGGCACATTTCTTTCCCTTGAGGGTCAATGGGGTCACCTCCTCCAAGTAAATTTCCTGAAACTTTGACTGAGATTATCCTTCCGTATTCCATAGAGGTCTTTCTTAACATGACAATTGTATTGACAATACTTCTGGCGGAGCGACATTTCGACGAGGGGCAATAGCGGTTGTCAGTAGTCGGTTATGGGGTGCCGGAAGCACCCTGAAAACAGCATTGAGACACAGGATAAAGAGAGCGCAAGCGAGTGAGGAGAAGTTGCGACACTAGACTAGCGCCCCGGAGGGGTGAGTTGTGTCGCTGCCCGAACGAGCCGAACTCGTCCGGTAGATTGGTGTGTCGCCTGCTGTGGAGAGGTACTTCGGGCAACTAGCTGTATCCGACAACCGTCATTGCCCTCCACGAGGAGAAATGAGAGCGAAGACAGAAGTGTTGATAATTTATTTTTATCTTTCTGCTGGTGCTGGGAACCGGCATGGGCGTCTGCTCTGTAAGTGTTCAAGCAAAACCCTTACGGAAAGGGCTGTAATTATTTTAAGAAAAGCCTTTTTGGGGCATCTAACCCGTTAAATCTGATTAGCAATAGGCCAGAGGGCTTTCCTTCCTACAGCGGCAGCTGCCGCCCCGGCTCGGAAGGCGGCCAGCAGGTCCTCAGGCTTTTCCAACAGCCCACCTGCAATGACAGGAATAGATACCACCTCCACAATTTCCCTTATCACCCTGGGCATAATCCCCGGCAAGATTTCCAGGCCGTCGGGAGCGTACTTCCTGGTAGAATGAAGACCGGTCTTTATGGCCTGGGAATCCAGCAGAAAAAGGTTCTGAATGGCCAGAAGCCCCTCCCTTTTGGCGTACTTGAGCAGGTGGTTTTTTATGGTAACCAGTCCTGTTGGTTTAACCTCCCGGGCAATATACCGGACCGTTGCCCGGTCTGAACCGTGCCCGTCGATGAAATCAATATACAAAAAACAAGCCTTGCCCCGCTCCCGGATCAACCGGACATCCCTCTTAATGGTGGTGATATCACCGGCGACAAGAAAAAGGCAAGATGCCTTGGTTTCCAGGGCTGCCGGCAAATCCTCCTGCTTTCGCACTACGGGGATAATAGCTTTCTTCCCCAGGCATTGCCGTAAATCCTTCACACAATCACCCCTCACCAACCCCGGCAGGTCCTCCCACGGAAAAAATTCCCTTTGCCAGTCGAACACTTAAAAAAGGCCACAGGGGGCATTCCCTCCATTCCCGCAAGGGCAGTTTTTCCTGCGAGGCGACATTTCTAAGAGGAGCTGTAGCAGTTATCGGCAATTGGTAGCCAGTAGTCCCCCTGGGATGTTTTTTTATAAACTATTGCCGCCTTACACTCCTGAATGACACCAAAGTCCACTTGTGCCTATTCCCGGCAGAATGAGATTTAAGCCCAGGCGCCGGATCCTCCGCCCGCCTGGGCCAACTGGCACTAAAATTGGGTAAAGGCAGGAGTATCGGCAGGAGCATCCAGCAGTTCCTTCAGCTCTGCATCCAGCTTCAGAAGGGTCACTGAGGCTCCAGCCATTTCCAGAGAGGTCATATATTCCCCCACATAGGTGCGGTGAACCTTGATCCCTGCTTCCTTTAATATTTCATTGACCTTACGGTTCACCACAAAGAGCTCCATCAAAGGCGTGGCACCCATGCCATTGACCATAACGGCAACCTCATCCCCGGCCCGGAAGGGGAGATCGGCGATGATCTTTTCCATCATGTGGGCAACCACTTCATCGGCCGGTTTTAATTCTTCCCGGTGGGTTCCCGGCTCACCGTGGATACCAATTCCCACTTCCATTTCATTTTCCGCCAGGGTAAAGGTCGGTTTGCCCGCAGCCGGCACTGTGCACGGCGTGAGGGCCATACCCATGGTCCGGACATTGGCAATAACCTTCTCGGCGACGGCCTTCACCTCAGCCAAGTTGCCTCCAGCCTGGGCCTTGGCGCCGGCAATTTTGTGGACAAAGACAGTTCCCGCAACACCACGCCGGCCGGTAGTGTACAAGCTGTCTTGAACGGCGACATCGTCATTGACCACCACATGGTCGACCTCAATGCCCTCAGCTTCCGCCATTTCTCCGGCCATTTCAAAGTTCATGACATCCCCGGTGTAGTTCTTCACGATCATCAGGACACCGGCTCCACCATCGATGGCTTTGATCCCCTCAAAGATCTGATCCGGGGTTGGTGAGGTAAAGACAGCCCCCGCCACACCGGCATCGAGCATCCCGTGTCCGACAAAACCGGCATGAGTAGGTTCGTGTCCGCTGCCACCGCCGCTGATGAGGGCCACCTTGCCCCTGACAGGGGCATCGGCCCTGACCATCACCTGTAAGTCAGGACTGAGGCGTCTCACATACTGTGGATATGCTGCCGCCATACCATCCAACATCTCATCCACAACAGCATCCACATTATTGATAAGCTTTTTCACTGGAAACCCTCCTTTTTATCGGTCGCCAGCTCCTCCCCCACACCCAAAGGCAATACGCTCCCTTCACCTCCTTCGCCAGAATCATCCGCCATCAGCCGTAAAAAACAGAAGCAGTTGCCAATTCCAGAAAAAACCTTTATTGATTGCTTCGCTGTCGTTGTTTCTTTTCCTGCTCTGCCTCTCTAGTATTTTCCGATATAGTCCGCCTATTCTCTATTTTTAAACAAAAGGTCCTTGGTTCGTCCCACTACATACTGGGAAGAACCTCCCTTTTTGGTTACCTCTTCCCAGGGTATACCCAATTCCCGGACCAGCAGGGCCATAACCCTGGGAGTGCAGAAACCGCCCTGGCAGCGTCCCATTCCAGCCCTGGTCCGGCGTTTCACGGCATCCACGGTAGTGGCCGGTATAGGACGATGGATGGCCTGAAGGATCTCGGCCTCCGTTACTGTTTCACACCGGCAGACAATTTGGCCGTAGGCCGGGTTTTGGGCAATGGCTTCCCGCCGTTCCTCCGGACTCATCTCCCGGAAATGGGGGATAGTCTTGCGTTCCGGATTAAAGGAGGCCTTGGGCCTTAATTCCAGTCCTTCTTCAGCAAGGACATTGAGAATCACTTCGGCGATGGCCGGAGCCGCCGTCAGACCCGGGGACTGGATGCCCCCGGCATTAATAAACCCCTTGACACCCGGGGCAGGGCCTAAAACGAAGTCGTTGCTGGGCATGGCAACATTGCGCAGCCCCGCATAGGTGGTAATCCGTTCCCGCAAGGGGAGATCCGGAACCATAGCCAGGGCTCCCGTCAAAACCTCCTGCAATCCCTCCGGAGTTGTGGCCGTGTCTTCCTTGTCTTCTATATTCTCGGCATTGGGCCCAATGAGGAGGTTCCCGTCTACCGTAGGTGTTACTAGAATTCCCTTGGAAACCTCAGTGGGTACAGGGAACAGGGGACGGTTGATCAACCCGCCGAAGCGTTTGTCAAAGATGTAGTATTCACCCTTGCGGGGAATGATGTGATAATAATCCTGACCCACCATCCGGGCAATCTCGTCTGCATAGAGCCCGGCGGCATTGATCACAAAGCTGGTATCGATCCGGTACTCCGGGGTAAGAGCCTGTTGCACCCGACCATCTCTAACTGCAATGCCGGTCACCGGTTGGGAAAGTAAGACCTGAACCCCATTCATTACGGCATTTTCAGCCAGGGCAATAGTCAATTCATAGGGACAGACAATCCCGGCCCCGGGGGCATAGAGGGCAGCCACCGCCTCGGGATTAATATGGGGTTCCATTTTTAAAATACGGTCCCGGCCGATTATCTCCAAATCTGGAACACCATTTATCTTCCCCCGCTCCAGCAATTCTTCCAGATGGGGGACCTGGTCCTCGGCAAGGGCCACAACCAGGGTGCCCTTCTTCTGGTAAGGTACATCCAGCTCGCAGCACATTTGATCATAAAGCTCAACACCGCGCACATTGAGTTTCGCCTTCCATGTTCCCGGTGTTGCATCATAGCCGGCGTGCACTATGGCAGTGTTGGCTTTACTGGAACCACCGGCACAGACATCGGCCTCCTTCTCCAGGACAACCACCTTCAGCTCATACCGGGACAATTCCCGGGCAATTACAGCACCGGTAACCCCCGCCCCAACTATGACTACATCTGCCTTTATCGTCTGCATAAAGCCAACCCCTCTCTAAATAACCACCAAAAAGTGGGGAAGCCACACCCAAGGAAAAGCAAGCAGGTATCCACCGGGATCCGCACGGCATACCTTCCTTCCCCTTGGATGTGGCTATCTCCATTTCTCCGCCACCATGCAAATTTATTAGTTTCTGACCTTGCGAGTTTTTCGGTCAGTCTTCTGCCCAGGCACGGGAACGCTCAACGGCACGCTCCCAACCGCGGTAGAGTTTTTCCCTTTCTTCCGCGGCCAGTTTCGGTACAAATTCCCG